>DAOQNB010000488.1:0-5311 GCA_035335845.1 Acidobacteriota bacterium
TATGGGTTTTTACCTGATCACCTCTTTGCCGAAGCGGCTGAACTTATCAAGCGGGAACTGGCACAGATTCAGCCGTTTTCGATTCGGCTGACGAAGTACGAATCTTTTGAGCATCGCCGAAATGCCACGGTCTGGCTCAAACCCGAAGTTGACCCGCCAGGGGCTTTGCATCAGCTTCAGAAGCGACTGTTTCAGTTGTTTCCCCAATGTTCTGAGCAAAATAGCCGTCCCAACGGGTTTACGCCTCATCTGAGCGTCGGTCAGGTTGACTGGCTAAGCCCGACTCAAATGCGGTTGCCTCTGTGGCATCCCTGTACTTTTGAAGTTCATTCAATCGCGCTTATCAGCCGGGTTGATGACATGCCGTTTGAAGTGCGTTATGAAATTGAACTTGGAACTCAAGCGGCGGATCAATCAGCGGGTGAGTCAACCCTGAGAGACCTTGTTTTGGAGCTAGAACCACTGTTGACTCCGGAAGAAATCATTCATCGAGAAACCATCCTCCAACTGGTTCATCAGGCCTGTGTCGAAGTCGCCGGGGAGTGGACGACCCTGGAAACGGTTGGTTCCGCCCGAATGGGCGTTGCCACCCGGTCGAGTGATCTTGATACCGTGTGCCTCATCCCGCTGGAATTATCAGCCGGTGAATTTCTGGAATCAGTGGCAAGCAAACTTTCACCACTGGCGGAAATGACGCGAATCGTACGGGATGCCCAGGTCTCGCTGCTGAAGGTTCGGATTGAAGGCGTTGACGTTGACCTCATGCCGGCACATCGTCCCGCTTCGCTTTCAGTGACGTCCACCATTTATGCCTGCTATCAAACTGAGTTTGATCCCGCAAGCTGGCAAAATCTGGTTGGCTGTTTTGAAGCCGATGATTTATTGAAGTTTGTCACCCGAAAAGTGAACCTGACCTTGTTTCAGGAGTTTCTGCGTGGTGTTCGGGCCTGGGTGGCACAGCGACGCATCGGCGGCAATGCCTGGGGATTTCCAGGCAGCTTTTCCTGGGCGTTAATGGCGGCCTGGACCTGTCAGCAACTCGAACCAGACATGGTGCCAGACCTGGAAACGCTGACGGTTCATTTTTTCAACCAGCTTGATGAACACGACTGGACGCAGCCAGTCGGATTGACCGACGGTGCCAGGGAGTTCAAAATTCGTTCGCATCGCGACCATTTGCCGGTGATTACATCGGTGGCGCCACATCAAAACAGTGCTCGAAATATTTCGCGTTCAACCGCACAACTCATTAAGGACGAATTCCGACGCGGCAGGGAATGCGCTGCCGACCATCAGTGGTTAAGGCTGTTTGAACCTGTGGTTCAAGCTGTTTCAGGTGCAACTTTGAACCTTCAATACCAGATTGAAGTCGTGGTAGCTTCAGACTTTGACAAAGTTGCGGGCTGGCTTGAAGGTCGGATGTTCGGCCAAATTTTAGTGCTCGAACAACGCTGCCCTGGTGTGCAGGTTCGTCCCTGGCCAGGAGTTACCCAAACCAATCTCACCGGAACCGTGACGCTCGATCTGTGCCAATCAAGTCAGGCTGATCGGCCCGCCATCGAAGAAATTACCCACACGCTGGTTCAGCAGTTTCAAACCTGGGCGGACCGCCCGGATGGCGCCAAACTCGACGTAAAGGTAAATGATACCAATTTGGGCTGAGAGTGTCGGTTTAGAGATTGAGGGAAATGCAAAATTTTCAATACTTTAGCCTGATTCATAATTCCCCATATGTCCTGGACAATGCTGGTTTTGCTCATTACGTGGTTGGTGTCGGTATTTGGCGTGCTCATCGGTGCTTCACGCTATCGAGGTGGGAAAACCAATCGCCTGAAAGGTGATGCCTACGAGGCGCTGCCTGGAGCTTCCGAAGGATCAAAACGATCAGGGAAACTGTCAAAAACAACGACCGAAATTCGCCCGGAATTGTCTGCCTGGTCAGCATTTGATCAATTTTGCCTGAACAATGATACATTTCTGGCTGCCCTGGCCGAACAACAGGCTGAGATGGGCAATTTTCATCTCAGTGCGATTGTCATGGACCGGTTGGCCGATCCGATTTTGTTCATCCATGCCAGATTGTCCCTGGCCAACCACCTGGCGAATGCCCGTGATCTGTATAATGCCCAGCAACTCATTGAAACCACGCCGGTTGAACCTCATCAACTGTCACTGTTATGCAAAAAGGCAGACGTCATTTGTGAGGTGCTTGAGGTTGCCGCAACCATCGCAACAGTTGATTGGTCGCCTGTTTTTATCCAACACCTCGAAGAAATCCTGGTTTTATTGGCTGAACAGCCACTGCTGGTCGCACAATTTTGCGAGCGGGTAGGCAACGTGCTGGATCAACGTGATCAGTTGGATAAGGCTGTACTCTGGTGGAAACGAGCGGTGACAACTGGTGATCAGCTTGACGCAAACTGTGATGTCCAAACCCAGGAAGCAATCCAAAAATTGATTCGCCGCATTGGGGAACGATTAATTCGAGAACAAAAGACCGGTAGCGTTTCGTTCCGTTGGACAATGTTTCACGCCCATCTTCGCAAAGACAGTTCAATTCTCCGCGAAGCTATCTTGAAGTTCCCAGCCTTACCAACCATTGATCCGAAGGAAGCTGAGAGCCAGACCCAGGAATGAGCTTCGTTTTCCTTCGAACGAACATCTTTTCTGAGCACCTCATTATGAAACCAAACTCCTCCCGTTTCTCTCTGAATTTGAATTTTGCACGGTGGTCCGTGCTGATTTTGACATTGTGCCTGTTTACCTTGCCTCTTCGGGCCGATGAAATTGACGATCTGGTCAAACAACAGATGGAAGCCGATCATATTCCAGGGCTTTCGATTGCCGTGATTCACAAGGGAAAAATTGTGAAGCTGCAAGGGTACGGTGTCTCTGACCTTGAGAAAAAAACTCCTGTTACGCCGCACACCATGTTCAAAATCGCGAGTGTGAGCAAACAATTTATTGCGTCCGCGATTGTTCTGCTGGCAGCAGATGGCAAACTCAACCTGAATGATTCGATGACCAGATATTTTCCCGATGCTCCGGAAACCTGGAAGCCAATTACGCTCAAGCATTTGCTGAGTCATACTTCGGGGCTGGTCCGCGAATCGCCGGCGTTTCATCCCATCTTTGCCAAATCCGATTTGGAAATTGTCAAAGCGACCTATCCCGTAGCGTTGAAGTTTCAGCCCGGTGAACGGTGGGAATATTGCAACGTCGGCTATTTTGCCCTGGCTGATATCATCCGTCAGGTCAGCGGCAAGCCCTGGCCCGAGTTTTGCCAGGAACGCATTTTTGCCAAAGCCGGAATGTCCGATACCTTCGCGACCAATGCCGTTCCGGAAAAATACGGCACCCTGATCAGTTACAATTGGGATGAAAATACCTCAAAAAAAGCGACCGAATTTGTCACGCTCCGACCCAGTGGGGCGTTTGCTTCAACGGTGGTTAATCTGGCGAACTGGGAACTCAACCTTCAGCAAGTCACCGTCCTGTCCAAAAAACTCCAGGAAATGATGCACCAACCAACTCTGCTCAACGATGGCTTCCCGTATCCGTATGGGTTTGGCTGGGAAACCGATACCGTCAATGCCGTGGCTCGCGTCCGACACGGTGGGTCACTCGGCGGCTTCCGCACCGAGTTTATGCGCTTTCCAGGCGAAAAACTGGCTGTCATTGTGCTGACCAATCAGGATTCAGCCAACCCGATGAAAATTGCCAGCCTCGTGGCCAACACCGTCCTTCCAAATCTCAAGTACCGGCCCATCAAAGATACTGACCCGGCCTTTTCAGCCACGGTCAAAAAGTTGCTTGAATCCTGGGCTGACGGCACTGTGGATAGCTCGATTTTTACCCCAGGTTGCTGGAAAGTGTTCGAACCACGATTCAAGAACCCGAATGCGATCAAGGGGTTCAAAAACCTTGGCCCGATGACTGGTCTTTCACTGGTCGAATCGCGCCAAACCGGAGATTTTCGAGTCACCCGTCATCGAATCACCTTTGCCAGCCAGACCCAACTGATCCAGATTGTCCGCACCAAAGCTGGATTGATTACCGATATGCGGTTGGAGAATGAGTAGTTTTCTGAGCGAGATAGTGAGATAGCGAGATAGTGAGATACCAGCCTGATGGATTGACTCCTCGCTTTTCTCTTCGCTACTCACTCCTCGCTCTTGCTTCACTCTTTTCTTCGCTCCCCGCTCTTTTGGCCTGTGCAGAAAAAAAAATTGAAAAAGGTCTGTTTTTTCTACGCGCTAGTCGCTATCTTGGAGATCACGTGTTTTTCGAATTCATACCTCAGAACCAATTCTCCAAACCTTACTTATGCTTATTGCTGTTGCCGGTCCTTATTCTGCTCCCACTCCGAAACAACGTCAGGCCAACCTTGATGCCTTAAACCGGGCTGCCGCTCAAGTCTATCGCCGGGGCCATATTCCAGTGATCGGTGTGAACCTGGCACTACCTGTGGTCGAACATCTTGACCCGGAAACTGATGAATATGAAGCGATTATGGCCATCTCGCTGGCCGCTATTGCAAACTGTGACGCCCTGTTACTGATTGCTGAATCACCTGGTGCCAACCGCGAACGCGACCTGATTGCCGGGTTAGGCCGTCCGGTGTACCGGAGCCTGAAAGAACTTCCCCCCGCCAGTAAAAAATCTTAGTTTCGGACCATCTGCCACTTTTTTCGTGCACCGTCTTCAGGTTTTTTTTCGCTTTAACTGATAGAGCGAATATTCCTGGAGAAAACTGATGGCGTCCATTTTTACTGTTTTTGCAGCCCCCGACACAATCCACGACCCACTTCGATATGTGCAGCAGGTATTTCCCGAAACGGAATGCCTGGAATTAAACCCACTGGATATTGATTCACTCTCGCGGCTGATTTTAATCCTGGATATGGAATCTGGCGTGCCTCGAACACCGTTAGACGCCCTGACCCTGATTGAATCAGACCGTGTGGTGGATGATGAATTCGAAGGTGCCGAAGTCTATCGGCTCCCCGTGTGGTTACCCAAACAACTGGCCAGGTTGTCTTTGTCGAGGCGACTCGAACTGGCCGTGATCTGGTGGGAACTGGAATCGCCGTTTCATCGAACACTCGAACTCGAACTGGTTGAAGTCCTGGTGATTGGACTTCAAGTGATCAGCCAGATTGCCATTGAAGATGACCTGAAACTGTTTTTGCAGATTCAGGGGTGAATGGCTGGGGTTCCGGGTTCCGGGTTCCGGGTTCCGGGTTCCGGGTTCCAGGTTTCGAAAGTTGATCCTTTCCGCTGATTCTTTCCTGGTCGTCCCTTTTTCATG
>DAOQNB010000489.1:0-5310 GCA_035335845.1 Acidobacteriota bacterium
GAAAGCGGTGTCAAGCCACCGCACTCCACACCGTGACCTATGCGCGACGAATTATTGAACTACTATGAACGCGAACTGGCCTATTTTCGGCAGCTTTCAGGCGAATTTGCCAGGAAATATCCAAAACTGGCCGGTCAACTTCAGTTAAATGCTGAAACCTGTACTGATCCTCACGTCGAGCGATTAATCGAAGCGTTTTCATTTCTAACAGCTCGAATTCGATTAAAACTGGATGATGAATTTCCAGAAGTCACCGAATCGCTGCTGGGGGTGTTATATCCACACTATTTGGCGCCGATTCCCGCCATGTCGGTCATTCAGATGCGGCTTCGCCCTGGTCATGGGACGACTTCGAGCGGGTACCTGGTGGAACGCGGCAAGCAGGTTGATACGGATTTGATCAATGGTGAAATCTGCTCGTTTCGAACCTGTTTTTCCACCCAGGTATGGCCGATTGACGTGGTGGCGGTTGATTTACAATCCGATGGGCCATTAACACTTCAGGGAACAATGGAGCGAGCCACACTCCGAATTAAGCTTCGGTGTGAGAATAAAACCCGGTTGTCAGCCCTCAGAATCGGCAAAGGTCAAGCGGCAGAGCCCATTCAATCCCTGCGGTTTCATATTTTTGCCGATGCCCAGGTGGCCTTTCCGCTTTATGAAATCCTGCTCAATCAGGCCGAAGGCGTCGAACTGGTACAAACCGAGTTGTCAGCCGATCAACCGGTGCTACCGGTTCCGATTCGCCTCGGAGCCGAAACCATCCGGCCCGTTGGATTTGAAGAAGATGAGGGAATGCTCCCCTATCAAGCCAATTCTTTTCCCGGATACCGGTTGCTGACTGAATATTTCACCTTTCCTGAAAAGTTTTTGTTTGTGGAATTTACGGGACTTGACCAGGCCGTGGCCGCCGGGTTTGGCACTGAGTTTGAAATCCGGGTTCGACTGCGCCATATCACGCCGCCTCCGGGAGGGATTGACCAGTCAATTCTGGTGCCTGGGTGCGTGCCGATTGTGAATTTGTTTGATAAGCGAGCCGAGCCGATTTCACTTCGGCATCAGCAGTATGAACACCACATCATTCCAGATGTGTACCACCGGCGAAGCACTGAAATCTATTCGATCAACAAAGTTGCCACTGCCGGGTCTGACCGCCGGGCCTCGCAGGAATTTTCTCCGATTTATTCTTACAAACACCAGTTGGGGCGGGATTCGGACCAACGCTACTGGGTCGCTGTTCGTCGTCCATCACAATTAAAGGATGACTCGGGAACTGAAATGTACCTCTCAATGGTGGATCCAAACTTTGACCCAAGCCAGCCAGTTGATGGAACGCTCAATATTTGGGTTACCTGCACCAATCGCGATTTACCTGCATCATTGCCGAATGCCGGTCGGGATTTGACAGTTCATGTCATGCACACCTCAGATATGGTACGGGCACGCACCTTGCGGAAATTCACTCCACCGTGCCGACTACCATCACGGCGCGGGTTGCACTGGCGGTTCATCTCACACCTGTCGCTCAATCATTTGTCGCTGGTTTCGACTGATGAAACGGGTACCCCGCATGCCCTGCGGGAAATCATGCAATTGTATGATTTCACTGATTCGGCTGCGGTTCGCAACCAGATCGCAGGCCTGGTAAGGATTGCAAGCCGGCGGGTGGTTCGCCAGGTTGGTCCGATGGTGGGCAGTGGGTACATTCGTGGCATCGAAACCACACTCGACTTTGATGAGTCGCTCTTTGCCGGGAGCGGTGTTTTTCTGTTTGCTTCCGTGCTGGATCGGTTTTTGGGACTTTATGTGTCAGTCAATTCATTCAGCCAGCTTGTGGCTCGATCAATTCAGCGGGAAGGAGACATCCGCCGATGGTTGCCACGCAGCGGAAGCCAGCAGCTTCTGTAACCACTCAACTTGCCGCCGAGCCGTGCCAGTTTTCTTTTTTTCAGGCAATCCGGCTGCTTGAACGGATCTTTCCTGACCGGGAGCCGATTGGGCTCGATTCCCTCCCGGCTCAGGAAGTAGTCCGGTTGCACTCAGCCGTTTCCCTGGCTTTTCCAGCCAGTGAAATTGCCAGCCTCAACCTTCCACTGGACGCTGAATCCACAGTCGAAAGCCCGGTTGAGATGACTGTGGCATTTATGGGATTGGGTGGTCCGCTTGGGGTGCTGCCGACCTGTTACACTGAGGAACTCGTTACTTTTGCGCGCAATAAGGAAACGGCTCTGGCTGAATTCTTTGATTTGTTTAACCACCGATTGATTTCATTCTTTTACCGGGCCTGGGAAAAGTACCATTTCCTGGTTGGCTTTGAACGCAACGGGGCTGATTTACTCACCTTGAGTCTCTGCCATCTGGTTGGACTCGGAACTCAGAACGTACGGAACCGGCTTTCCATCCCGGACCACACCCTGTTGTATTACGGTGGGCTGGTAACCCAAAATCCACCTTCTGCTATCATTCTTGAAGCCATAGTTGGAGATTATTTTGGAATCCCAGTCGAAGTCGTACCGAACATCGGCAGGTGGCTTGAGTTAGAACCTGACGGTGTGACTGTCCTGGGTGTCACCGCCTGTACGCTGGGAGGCGATATGGTCGCCGGTTCACGAATTTGGGACCAGCAATCTGCCTTTCGTTTGCGTCTGGGGCCACTTTCATTGCGTGAGTATGCGTCATTTCTGCCGAATGGCAGTCGATACCACCCCTTACACGATCTGGTGCGATTTTATGTTGGTATAGAATTTACCTTTGAAGTCCAACTGGTTTTAAAAGCGGCAGAAGTCCCGGATTTTGTCTGTCAGTCAGACCTGGGCGACTGTTTCCTGAGTTGGACAACCTGGTTGAAATCGGCTGAGTTTGACCAGGCCGATGATCAGGTCATTTTGTATGAGAGCGAATACATCAAACAACATAAAGCTGACAGGCAAAACAGATGACAAGGTGACACCGGAACAGGAATTTTTTCACCCTCTATTCTTTGTCCCAGTCCCCTTCCAAAACCCTGAACTCTGAATTTTGAGACAATGTTATGAGTGCCAATCAATCATCAATCAATCCGCAAAATGCAGCGGTGAACCGTCCGATGCCAAGACCAGCTTTAAAAAAGACAGCGGAGACGTCGTCTGTAATTTCTGGAGGTGGTAGCGGTGGCCAGGGATCTTTGCGCTGGACACAACATGGTCGCCTCATCAAAATCTTAACCCCCTTGCCAGATCCAAACGCGTTGATTATCCGCGAACTCCAGGGGCAGGAGGCTATTTCACAGTTATTTGAATACCACCTCGAAATGTATTCAGAAAACCCAAACCTTGATCTCAATGCACTCATCAATCAGGGGGTGACGATTCGGATTCGGTTGTTTGATGATGATGATGATCATGGCAGGCCTCATGACCGGTATATCAACGGGGTCGTGTCAGAATTTGCCCAACACCATACAACGCCAAGGTTTACCCATTATCGAGCAACGGTTCGCCCCCGGTTTTGGACGCTGACCCAGTCAACTGATTGTCGAATTTTCCAGGATATGACTGTTCCCGATATTGTGGAAAAAGTTCTCAAGGAACACGGTATCTCTGAATTTGAATGTGTGCTTGATCGCACACAGTACAATATCCGTGAGTACTGTGTTCAGTACCGGGAATCGGCGTTTAATTTTCTTTCCCGGCTGATGGAGGAGGAAGGGATTTTCTATTATTTCGTCCATACCAAAACCAGCCACAAGCTGATTTTTGGCGATGCTCCAGAGCATTTTCGGGTATGTGAAGATCAACCGGTGGCAAACTATCATCCGGTGAACATGGCTGCTGGGATTATGTATGGCTCAGACTCATATGATGTGGTCACTGATTTGATTGTCGAACACCAGTTGCGTCCCAACCAGTATGCGTTACGTGATTTTGACTTTATGAAAGCCGATACGATTTATGAGGCGACTGCCAAATCGGCCACGGCCCAGGCTGGAACTTCAGGTGGGGAGCGTTCTCGCGAGATTTATGATTATCCGGCAGAGCCAACTGGGAGTCCCGAAGCACAACGAGAAAATTTTTGGGATATGCAAAAGGAAACCGACCGCTATACCAAATTGCGCAAAGAAGAAGGCACCGACAGTCAGGTTCATTTTGCGACCGGATCAGGAAACTGTCGGGGATTTGTGACCGGCCATTTCTTTACCCTGACCGAGCATAGCCGGAAAGACTTTAACCAGAAATATGTTTTGACTTCGCTTGAAACAAGAGCCTATCAAAATGACAGTCATAACGAGCCAGGTACTTTTCTTCAAAATACCTTTCGGGTTATCAAAAGTGATATTCCTTTCCGTCCAGACCGGTTAACGCCCATTCCGGTGGTGCAAGGATCACAAACAGCCCTGGTGGTTGGCCCTCCAGGCGAAGAAATCTATACCGACAAATATGGTCGCATCAAAGCGCAATTTCATTGGGATCGATATGGAAAACACAATGAAAACAGTTCGTGCTGGTTGCGGGTTGGCACACTCTGGGCGGGTGATCACTGGGGATTTATCCAGTTGCCACGCATTGGGCAGGAAGTCATCGTTGATTTTCTGGAAGGCGACCCGGATAAACCCTACGTGGTTGGGAGTTTCTATAACAGCACCCACCTGCCACCCTACGCCCTGGATTCAACCAGCACCAGTTCAAAGCAGGGGAATTATAAAACCGTCAGCACCCGCAAAAGCCGAAGTACGCTCAACGGAACACCTGAGAATTATAACGAAATCCGATTTGAGGACTTCAAAGGGGCCGAACAATTGTTTATACATGCCGAGCGCGATATGGATGTCCACACCAAGCGTGACCGGCGTGAACATACCTTGCGTGACCAGCATTTCATTGTCGAACGCGACCACGTCGAAGAAGTCCACCGCAACCGAAACAGCCATATTTCTCAGGATCAAACCTTGTCGGTTGGAAATACCCGAAGCGCCACCATCGGCACTGTGGATGTGGTGGAAGCTGGCCAGGAAATCCATCTCAAAGCCGGCAATAAAATCGTGCTTGAAGCTGGCAGTTCAATCACCTTGCGCGTTGGTGCGAACTTTATCAACGTCACCTCAACCCATATTTTTATTATGGCACCTGCCGGAATGGTCAGAATTCAACACGACGGGGGCCCTGAAAGCGGTTCTGGTGCTCAATCAGGTCGCAAAGCTGATGTGGCCGATGATGGGCCACACTTTGGACCGAAAACGTAAACCTGTGGAGTGCGGTGGCTTGACACCGCTTTCCTTCTCGGCGGCTTGACGCCTGTGGAGTGCGGTGGCTTGACACCGCTTTCCTTTTCGGC
>DAOQNB010000490.1:0-5303 GCA_035335845.1 Acidobacteriota bacterium
GATTCAGACTGAGATCTGATGGTTTCTGCACAATTTTTTCCTGTGTTGGCCCCGTTCACCGTTTTTCTTCGCTTCATGATAGTAGCGAGAGCTTTTTCCTGCCCATCTGGCTCTGGCTCAAATGCACCCGTTAAACACTTGAAAGCAGAAGGTAATGCCTCTTTGCCTGCTTGCAAGTGAAGTGAAGAAAGATCTTCAGTGCCAGTGTGCCTGACATTTCGTCAGTAACAAGCTGACCAGGGAAGGAGTGTTATGACCAATACACAGATGACAGAAATTACCCTCACGGTAACCGGGTTATGCCCCATGATTTTTGACAGTGATAATGAGCGAGCGGCTTTTGGAATATTTCACGATCGTGATCACCAGACCGTTCTCAAGGTTGACAACGTAGATTGGAGCCAGTCTTTCAATGGCATTGCATCGTTGACGGTCCATCGAGCGCTGGGGTCACACCGCCAAAATCGAATTGTCCGCAAAGCAGATAATGTAGTGACGGACCCAAGCCAGGTTCCAGCAGGTGATTTGAGTTTCAGTCACGTGGTGGACATCCAGAAAAATTTATACGGCGGACTCCATTTGCCGATGCAAACAGGTTTACTCAAGGCCCGGCTGATTTTAAATGACGGAGAATTTTCCGTTTCAAAACTCTTTAACGGCGGTGCCCCTGGGGCTCCGCCAAGAAAAGTGTGGTTTGTACCTGAGAATAATCTGAGCAAAGTGGTGTATGAAAATTATGTCGCCGAAGAACTCATGGTCCGAATCTATCTGGAAAAAGATGATTTTGCCTTTCTTACGTTCGACAATGGCGATTTTGTATACCTCTACGGTGACCAGAATCATTCAATTGTAATGAGCAATATGTGTGATCCTGATGTTATCGCATCCGGCCAGGACGATTTTATCCTGCAGTACAACCTCTATCGGATGGGAGATCATCCTCGGGTAATTCCGCAATATGATCCCCCAGGAACCATTGCTCCGAGACAGGGAACGTCAATGTGCATTGGTGGTTCAAATTGTATTCCGCCGGGGTCGTGTACTTAGCCTCGTTTGTATTTTTCCAGGGCCATTTCAATGGTTTGGGAACGCGATTTTTCTGGAAGCGAAGGCGAAATGGGCAGGAGTTGCAAAAACCTGGTGATCGTTTCGGTTGCGCGGATTGGGTCATTGAGCCGGGTATAGGCCAGGGCCAGGACCTGGAGCGCTGCCAGATTGGTTTCCTGGGTTTGCAGGTTTGCCCGACGGGCATACTCAATCGCCAGCGCCGGGTTCCGAAATTCCGCTGGTTCGCAGGTCAGCAGCAGCCAGGCATATTCGGTCAATTCCCAGGGAGTTGCGCGGGGTTGCTCAACCTGGGTTTTGCGTGTGGTGAGACGCGCCAGGGTTATTTGCCGGGCTTCGGCTTGCCGCCCGGCTTTGACCAAAACGGCGGTGAGTTGATTGAGAAGCTGGGAACACTGGCGGCCAAGCACCACATTTGATGGGCTGGCCGCCAGTGTTGCCTCACCAAGTTCCAGCGCCTGTCGGAAATGAGCCAGCGCTTTTTCAGTCTCGCCAGTTTGGGAATACACTTTTCCCAGTGCCTGGTGCAGGCTCACCAGAAATTGACGGTATTCAGCATTGGTTGGATCACTGCTCAGGAGCATTTCCCGGAGTAAGCGTGCCGTCTGGTATTTCTTCAGGGCGCTGGCTGGATTTCCAGCCGCAAGGTCAATATCTCCGAACCAGTGGTTGGTCAAGGAGAGTTGAGAGCGAATCTCCACATTTTGAGGGTCGGCATCCGCCAGTTTTTCACACAAGTCCAGCGCTTTTTGAGCAGGTTGAAGCGCTTCCTTGGGCTGGCCGGTTTTTGCCAGCAGCTTGCTGACATGAATCAAGCTCGACGCCACATCATGCTGGGTTCTGGCTGTGGTGTGGTCAGTGGTTGAAAGTTCCTCCATGATGGCCTGCACTTTTTGGTGTGCGCTCAAAGCTTCCTGATAGATGGCCTGGACTTCGGGCAGGTCTCCGACCCGGCTGGCCGTCAGGTCGGCAATGGCTTCCAGGGTATTGCCAATGCGGTAATAGCTCACTGCCTGAGCACGTTTGATTTGCTCCTGGGGAAGCCCAGAGGTAAGCAATGACTCACGGATAGAGAGAGCCTGCTGGTATTTGTCGAGGGCTCCGATCAGATCTCCAGTGGTGGTTAACGTATCACCGAGTTTGGTAAAGCACATCGCGAGATGTTTTTGATACTCTCCGTTTAAAGGGGCCGCCGCAAGCAGTGTTCTTTGCAGATCGAATGCCTGGGTGTAATGTTGGATTGCCCCGGCGGTGTCTCCAGTTCTGGCCAAAATGTCTCCGACACGCTCAGTTCCAATGCTCAAATCAAACGCAAACTGCTGGTTTTGCGGATTGTCCTGGGTCAGTTTTTCAAATATTTCCAGTGATTTGCGATAACTTTGTACGGCTCCAGCCGTGTCTCCGAGATTTGGTGCATATGGGCGGCCCTGGATATCACCAACTTTTTGATAGGCCGTCGCCAGATCATATTGTAACAATTGATCGCCGCTTGCTTCAGTAGCGAGATTATCCAGATATTCCAGACCCTGTTTGACCAGTAATTCGCGGGCTGGGGTCGAGCCCTGCAGGTTTTCAATTTTATCGTGAAAATCAAAGATGAAGGCGCGGGCCAGTTTTCGCAGCTCGTTAAACCGGCGTTCGGATTTGGCACGCTCTGCCTGTGCCACACGTGCCTGCCAGGTGGTGGTAATGATCCCGCCGAGGAGGGTGATGAGCAGTGCCGCCGCGACCCCGACGCCAAGTTTATTGCGCTGGATGAATTTCCCGGCGCGATAGCCAAACGTATCCTGCCTGGCACTCACCGGGCGCCCTTCCAGATGGCGGCGAATGTCGTCTGAAAACTGTTCAACCGAACTATAGCGCCGGCGCGGGTCCTTGCGCAGGGCCATCAAAACAATATTGTCCAAATCGCCAGCCAATCGCCGACGGAGCCTGTCTGGGGTGCCTTCGCGCACGATGCTGGCTGCTTCGGTAGCCTGAAGACTGGCCGCTTTAGGGAATACTTTCGGGCGACGGTTGATCAGTGTGCTTGGTCGCTCGGGTTTTTGGGTGCAGATGATCTTGAGCGTCTCATCCGGATTGCTGGGGCTCAGATGATAGGGAAGCTGGCCGGTTAACAATTCATAGAGCAAGATTCCCAGGCAGTAGACGTCAGTGGCGGTGGTGACGGCTTCGCCCCGAATTTGCTCCGGGCTGGCATAGGCCGGGGTCATCGGGCGTTGACCGGGCTGGGTTAAATCAACCTGGGTCAGGTCTTCCTGAGTGGTTTCGTCAGATTTGATGACTTTGGCAATCCCAAAATCCAGCAGTTTCGGGGTGCCATCGGTGGTCACCAGGATATTTCCAGGTTTGAGATCCCGGTGAACCACCAGATTTTGGTGGGCATACTGAATGGCTGAACAGACAGTGCGAAACAGGTTGAGTCGCTCGGTGATCGAAAGCCGGCGGGTGTCGCAGTAGGTATGGATTGGCTGCCCATCAATGTATTCCATCACAAAGTAGGGCAACCCGTCCGATGTTGTTCCGCCATCAAGCAACCGGGCAATGTGTGGATGATCCAACCCGGCCAAAATCCGGCGTTCGCGGTAAAAGCGGCTCAGAATGGAATCTGTATCCATCCCGCGCTTTAAAATCTTAATGGCGACTGGTTTGTAATGATCGTCAGTCCGGGTTGCCTGGTAAACAACGCCCATTCCTCCACGACCAAGTTCCTTGACGAGGCGATAGATTCCGATATGTCGCCCGATCATGCTTTTTGCTTCCTGCTCAATCACTGCTGTGGAGACAGCTTTCATTCCGGCTTCCAGCGCCGGGGGGGCAATCAGGTCACCAATTTCTTCGTGGCGAGCGAGGAGTTTCTCGACCTGGGCCAACAGGTCGTGATCATCACCGCACGCCTGGACCAGGAAAGCTGCCCGTAATTCGACTGGTTGGTCAAGGGCAGCTTGAAACAGTTCTGTGAGTTTTTGGTAGCGTTCAGGCGTCATGGCTTAATTCATTGAGCAGCCAGGCTCGGGCCATGCTCCACTCGCGTTTGACTGTTCGCGGTGAAATATTGAGGGTCTCGGCGATTTCTTCAATGGTCTGGCCACCAAAAAAGCGCAATTCAACAATCTGGCCTTGTTGTGGGGAAAGTTTGGTGAGGTGGGTGAGTGCATCATCGAGGGCTACAAATTGCGGCGCCCAATCCACGGCCACAAAGGCGGCTTCTTCGAGGGAAAGCCTCAGGTCTTTGCGAAACCGTTTATTGGCAGACTGGATCCGCGCATGGTCAACCAGGATGCGACGCATGACCTGCGAAGCGAGGACCAGGAAATGCCCCCGATTTTTCAGATCAACTTTTTCCCAGCCGACGAGTCGCAAGTAGGCTTCATTGATCAGGGCCGTGGTTTGCAAGGTGTGGTCGGGGCGTTCTTGACGCAGGTAGCTGTGTGCCAGGCGATGAAGTTCGTCATAAACCAGGGTTATGAGTTGATCGAGGGCTTGCTGGTTACCATTTCCCCAATCCACCAAAAGTTCCGTGAGATTTGTCGGCGATGCGGCGGTCATCTTCTCTGTGCTCCTTGTCTGGTTTCCTCATAGAAAAATTTTCTAAAGATTTGGCCCCAGATCAGTCTGCTTCTTCGCTTTAGAAGAATAGAGGGGCCTTTACAGCATAATCTTCACTCCACGATGTGCCGGTAAGGGTTGCCTTCAGGCCATATCGTAACCAGGACGACTTCGAACAGCCTTTCCAAATTTATAGATAAAAGTTGTGACAATTTTCTCAACACAAGGGCTAATTCTCATCAATTTCTCGTGCGGTTGTGCCCCAGAGGTTTCAAACGGAGAGGATGAAATAAAGATGTTTTGGATAGGTACAAGCATATCCAGTTAAGAGCTGGAAGTGAAGCCAAAAAGAAGATTTCTCCAGTGAGGAAGTTGTGCTGAACATGACCAGGTACAGCCTGAACAACTTTAGTAACCACACTGAGTTGATCGTCATTATGACAACCCTGTGATTTTACAGAGGTTGATTGTTATAATTCTCTGAATTTCTAACATTTGCATTCATTTGAATGAAATCCGCACATGCCAGGAATTGCTGGTTGACCTCAGTGCTTCGAATGAGGTGGTACCGCAATGCAAAGACACAGTTTGATGAGTGGCACTGAAGCTTTTGGTGATTTACCAGTTACAAGGCATCGCCCACGTTGAGCCAGCCCGGGAATACCAGTTGTTGCCACCGACTGAAAACA
>DAOQNB010000491.1:0-5301 GCA_035335845.1 Acidobacteriota bacterium
CTTCTTCAGCCCCTGGCCTTTCATTGCCCAGGGGCATACCCTTCGCTATGAATTGCCTTCAATTCAGGTCGGCGTGGAAATACAATTTTCAAATTTCGGAAGCCCGTATCATCAGGACTGCCACCTGCCGGGCGATAGACCGCAACATACTGGCTACTGAGTTCATCAACGATCTTGGAAAATGCAGTTTTGAGTTCCGGCTCACTCACTGGAAAAAAAGCCAGCCCACCTGTGCGGTCACAAAGCCGGGATAACATCCGCTGATCAACATCGCCAAACCGGAACCGGTCGCCCATCCCCAGGGCAAAAACAGCAATGCCACTATCTTGTGCCAGTTCAATCACATCTTTGAGTTTGGTCAGACTTGACGTGTCCTGGCCATCAGTCAAAACACAGATGGCTTTGCGAATTGCCCGCTGAGTTCGCTGGTTGGTGGCGGCTGTTCCAGTTTGAGACAGAATTGACTGGGCTGCCGAACCATTCAAAATTTCCACCGAAGTGATCTCAATCGCGTCAAAGAGGCTGGAACCAAGTTCTGGCATTCCACCAGCCTCATCGTCCCGAAACTGTTGCTCACGTTCGATGCGGCCCAATGCTGACTTCAGGTGCTTGAGATTACTGGTCAAACCCGTTACCAGCGTGGTCGTTCCTTGAAAAGTCAATAAGGCGCCGTAATCCTGGCCTTCGCGAAAAAATGAGTCGAAAAAGACATCTACGGCTCGTTTTTCAACTGGCAATAAAGACTCCTGACTGGCACTCATATCCACCACCACTGCCAGCATCACCGGCAGTCCTTTGCCAGTGGTAAACACATCTACTTCCTGGCGCTCGCCACCATCATAGAGTTCAAAATCCGAGGCTGAAATGTCTTTCACCAGCCGATGATTGCGGTCCAATACCGAAAAAGTGACCTGACGGGACTCAGCTTCAACCGTAATGATTCCCCCGGCTGTGGCTTCAATCCCCTGCGGATCCTGATTTTGAGTGGGTGCAGATTGTGGCGCATCACCAATGATTCGTTTGCGGGTAACCAGTACTGGATCCTGGTCAGCCAGTACCGGATAGATCCAGCCTGGAACACATACCCCCAAACATATTAGACTCAACCACCCCTGGCAGGCTTTGTGTCTGGCCCATTGAAAGTTTATAAATTCCATATTGATCGACACCTCACCCAGGCCCGAAATCTGGTTTCAGGAAACAACACGTTCTGATTTGGATTGGAATGACAGGCTAAACGTCAACCGATTTGAGAAATGCGTTCACTCTGATTCACAGATATCGCAAATCGGTTGTTTCCCTTGAACAGATGAACATGCGCTGAGGTGGGGATTGATTACATTGAGCCGCGAGGAAGAAATTCAGATTCGAGACGGGCAGGTATGCTGGTGGTGAAAAGCAAGGCAGGCTGAGACTGTGTTTTCCAACCTGTTATTGCGCTTTGCCATACCTCACCGGAAGCCAGGTTTTGATTTGAACCAGACCATTGGGGAGATTGGCCGCCGTCAGCTTTCCGCAATGACTCTCAATCACCCGCTTCACAATCGAAAACCCAAGCCCGGACTCACCACATCGTTTTGAGACAAAGGGTTCACAAAAACGATCCAGGTCGCATTCCTTCAAAAATGGACCCTGGTCGAACACTTCAACCGCCACACCCGGTTGCGAGTTGTATATTTCCGGTTGCGTCCGAATCGTCACTTGCTGATTGGGAGTTGAGGCATGGATGGCGCCCTCGATCAGCAAAATCCAGGCTTGCTGGAGTGCCTGCGAATCCATGTGAAACGATGGAAGATCACCTGAGACAACAAGTTCGAGGGTAACATTGCGGTCACTTGCCAGCAGTACACAATGGTCTATGGCACATTGGAGGGTTGATAGAAATGGTGCTTCGGAAAATTCAACGGGTAAGGGTGAGTCAAACTCCAAAACCTCGTGCAATATCGTCATCAATCGCCGCTGTTCAGCTCGCAGAACAGCCACAAACGGTTCTTGATCTGGGGAAACGCCAAATCGTGCCTCAAAAGCATCGAGGGTTGAGCTGATGGCAAAAATGGGATTTCGAATCTGGTGAATCAGACCACCCAGGAAGTCGGTTGGAAGATTTGAGCCAGATTCTGGGCCAGGCGCACATTCAAAGATCACACACACCCCTGGGCCAGATAAAAAGGTGCATTCCTGCCGCGAGAGGTGAAGCAACCAAAAAGATTGAGCCGGATGGTGTCCCCAGGCAGAAAGGGCGATTTTCGCGGATTGATCTCCAGAGGCAGCAAATTGGTGCAGAGCCTCAGTCAATTCTGAAAAACCGAAATCATCCAATCTCTGCGGAGTGCCGTCCGGGTAAATCTGCTCAACCAGGGCTTGAAGCGCTGGATTGGTGTAGGCAATAACGGAATCTAAACTCACCACCATCACAGGGAACGGAATAAGCTCAAAGGCGCAAACTGCCTCCTTCGTCAACACAATACCGGGCTGGTTATCGCAATTCTGGTGGTTCATATAGCCAGCTAATTCTCCTGAGTCAGAGCCCGACCCAAAATGGTGATATTTCTCCGAAAGAACGCCACTTCACTCGGCTCCTGGACAGTATTGCTCACCATGACAATAAACTGGTCCTCCACATTCCAAATTAAGGCACACCCCACACCGTGAGTCACATATTCAAAGATCCCGGTTGTGGAATCCGGGCATAACTGGGCAACTGAAGCGACCAGCCCAACCACTGCCTCACGATCTGAAACCATATCGGCTGGTCCCTGCAAAACAATTGGATGCTCGTTTCCGGTGGTAAATGCAATCGCCTGCATCCGCTCAAACTCAAAACCGAGCGTGGTGCAGGCCTGGTTCCATTTCTCCACGATTTCATCAGGGCTTTGCTGATGTGAGGGTTGAGTCTGAGAAGTCATCTGCCCGTTCTGGGCTGGTGGGACTGACGAGGGTGCAAAACTCCGATCCAATTCATCATCAACCTGATCTTCAGACTCACTTCCAACGGCTTCTTCATCAATGGTCCGAAGAGAGTCAAGTAATAAATTATCAAAGGGTTTGCGGATCGTTGTTGGCGCTTCGGTAAAAACTGAGGTTTGAATCGAACCCGATGGAAGCTGCAAAATCATTTTAAAGGCTGCTTCACCAACCACATCCGCAATTTGGGCGTGGATTAACTCTCCATCCTGAAAAAACAATCTCCCAGGCACTCTCCCGCCAACCTGAATCACCACTGACCGCCGACCAAAATGAAACATCTGCAAGACATCGGTCAGTGACAAGCCATGCACACTTCCCCGAAATCCCGTTTCACATTCAATTGCCTGTTGGAGTGCATTAAACAGTTCCGTCGCGGTAAAAGGCTTGCATAAAACCTGAACAGCCCCCAGTTCCATCGCGCGTTGGTGATCGCGGGCCGTGGCATATCCACTCATCAAAATTGACCGGGTATCAGGTGAAACTTCACGAACAGTACCCAACAAATCAATACCGTCACGCTCGCCGATCCTCAAGTCAGTCAACAAAATATTGGTTGGCTTTGCGGCAAGCATACCAACAGCCTCGTCAACGCTTTGAGCCACCGCAACCTGGTAGCCTTGAACAGTTAAATCCCGGGCCAGCGCTGAACGGAATTGCAGGTCATCTTCAACAATCAACACTGAAGTCACAATGTCTCTCCTGTTGCCTTAT
Source organism: Acidobacteriota bacterium (assembly GCA_035335845.1). GTDB lineage: Bacteria > Acidobacteriota > Blastocatellia > Chloracidobacteriales > Chloracidobacteriaceae > JACQXX01. The sequence goes on from DAOQNB010000491.1 coordinate 3,679, forward strand.
CTGGTAAGCATGGTTTCAGGTAAACAGCAAAACAAGCACCACCCAGCGTGGGTTCAACCACAATATCACCACCAAAGTCGTGGATTGCTTCACGGGCCATGGTTAACCCCAGCCCCACATTTTTTGGTTTGGTGGTAAAAAAAGGCTCAAAAATGCGATTGCGGATTTCAGTCGCCACCCCTAAGCCAGTATCCCGCACCCGGACACACACAAACTCCTGGCTTGGATCAAGGACTTGATAGACTTCACGGGAACTCTCGATTTCAATCCGAACCCCCCTTGGAGCTGATTCAATCGCATTCATCATTAAATTCACAAAAACCTGTTCCAGGACCAGCGGGTTTCCGCGCACCCACTCAGCGTCAGGGCGAATTGAAACCTGGATGGTGTGGCCGCCATCACGGAACGTAGGCCGCAGTAAACTGGTGGTTCGCTCAAAATTTTCCCGCAGTGAAACCGAAGAAGTTCGTTGGACACCAAGTCGAGCAAAATCAAGCAAGCCTTCAATTGTCCGTTGCATTCGACGACAGGCTGTTTGAATTTCTTTCAAACTTTCAAGCGCCAGATCCGGTGGCAGTTGATCCCATCGAAGCACCATAAAATCAGCGTTAAACAGAATGCTCGACAGGGGAGTTCGTAGCTCATGCGCAATATTGGCCACCAGTCGGCCAGTGGCTTCAAGTCGTTGCTCGTGAAGCCGTTTTGACAAAATGGTGCTCCGATCTCGGAGCACCCTCATAACCAGCACGGCGTGACTCTCCCCGAGACGATACCGGGTACAACCCAAATAGGTATCCTGCGCCCAATCAGAGGGTCGCCACTGGACAATTTCTCCGAGCGGAGAAGCCATCAAATCCTGCCATAACCCAACTGGAAGGAGTTGCGGATACCCTGGAATTGGATTTGAGAAATGCGTCAGAATTACCCTGGCCGAAGCCGTCGCACCAACCAGTTCACCATCAGTGGTACAGACAGCCAGTGCAGCCCCAATATCGTCCAGGTGAATATTTTGTCCATCCCAGGCGAGTGGGGAAAATTGTTTGTCTGAACTTTCAGTTTGGTTGCCCACAACAAATCCTATCCCTTTCTCCGTACCTCTTTGCAAATTTAGTATCTGACCGTTAGATATCACATCACGGATTGGAACTGCGATTTTTGCTCAACAAACCCTAAGGAACTGTAAAAAATCAACTTCCCGTTTTCAGTTGGGAACACGGATATCCTCTTCTGTTCAGGTTTTTGGGTTTGCACTGCCAGGGAGGTCAGTTGTAGTTTTTCAGAAATGGGTTCCCCCTGGAAACGCCGGCAGAAAATATTGAGTTGAACGCAGACACACCACCTGTGCATTTGTCGTGCCACACCAGAGATACCTCCACCCTGGTTGATCCGGCACTGGTCAACTCCTTGATTTTCTTTATACATTGCCCTCGATTTCACTGAACCATCTACCAGTCATTTCGCTTAAACAATCATTGGTGTCCAAAAACAAGACACCAAATCTCAAAACAGGAACGGCAAGCAGTTTCGATGAAGCTCTCTCACCAGAGGCAATAATTGACGAAGTGAACCGATAAAAGTACAGTAAGATCTTCTCCCCATCTTGAATTGCCCAGTTAGACATCA
>DAOQNB010000492.1:0-5287 GCA_035335845.1 Acidobacteriota bacterium
CCTGGCAGACAACTTCCTGTTGATGTTTGTCGGTTGGGAAGGCGTCGGTGTGTGCTCATACCTGTTGATCGGCTACTACTTTCTGAAGCAAGAGGCTGGCGACGCCGCGAAGAAAGCCTTTATTTTCAACCGAATCGGTGACTTTGGCGTGGTGCTGGGCGTGCTGCTGATTTTTAACAACTTCGGCACGATCAACTTTGCCGAAGTGATGGAAAAAGCGGCCCAGATGCCAACCGAACCCTTTGGAATGACATCTGTGATGGCTGGAACCTTAACCACGATTGCGTTGCTCCTCTTTATTGGTGCGACCGGGAAGAGCGCCCAGATTCCGCTCTTTGTCTGGCTGCCGGACGCGATGGCTGGTCCAACGCCCGTTTCCGCACTGATCCACGCTGCAACGATGGTCACCGCTGGGGTGTACATGGTGGCACGCTGCAACGCAATTTACAGCAAAGCTCCAACGGCCTTGCTGGTGGTGGCGGTGATTGGCGGGTTGACGGCACTGTTTGCCGCGACCATCGGGCTTGGGCAGTGGGATATCAAAAAAGTTCTGGCGTATTCGACTGTTTCGCAGCTTGGCTATATGTTCCTGGCGTGCGGGGTGGGGGCCTACACAGCGGCGATTTTCCACGTGATGACCCACGCGTTTTTCAAAGCGCTGCTCTTCCTCGGTTCCGGAAGCGTGATCCACGGAATGCACCACGAACAGGATATGCGCTACATGGGCGGCCTCAAGAAATACATGCCCGTGACGCGCTGGACGATGATCTGCGGCTGGATTGCGATTGCGGGGATTCCACCGTTTGCCGGTTTCTTCAGTAAGGACGAAATCTTGTGGAAGACCTTTAGTACCACTGTGTTACCAGGAGATGCCGGGAAGATTCTGTGGGGACTCGGGGTGGTGACGGCGCTGTTGACCGCGATTTACATGACACGATTGATGGTGGTGACCTTTGAAGGCGGCGAACGCTATAAGGAAAGCCACGGTCACGACGACCACGGTCATGACGATCATCACGACGACCACGGCAAAAAAGATCATGGCCACGGTCATCATCACGGACCATTTAAGCCGCACGAATCACCCTGGGTGATGACGGGGCCTCTGGTGGTGCTGGCGGTTTTATCAGTGGTTGGTGGTCTGGTTGGCATTCCGCATGCCCTGGGCGGCCATAATCAGTTTGAAGCATTTTTGGCCCCAGTGACCGAATCACATCATGCGGCTGGCGAACATGCCGCACCGAAGCCGCTTGAACCAGGGCAAAAGGTGGCCCCATCTCACGGTGCCGCGGCTGAATCACCTGCTGTCAAATCTGAGGGGGCTCATTCAACGGGCGCTGCTGCCAAGGCAAAACCCGAAGCCGAAGCCCACGGGGATCCAGGTATGGAACGAACCCTGGCGATTGGCTCGGCGATTCTGGCGGCGATTGGCATTGCCATCGGCTGGACCTGGTTTAGCAAAAATCCGCTCTGGAAACCGCCAACGGTCCTCGAAGCCAAATACTGGGTTGATGAAGTGTATGAAGCCGCCATCATCAAGCCCATCGAAAATCTTTCCCGCGAAGGTCTCTGGAAAATCTTTGACGTCAAAGTCATTGACGGGATTGTCAATGGACTGGGGACGTTTATGTACGGTTTGGGCGATTACCTGCGTGGGTTGCAATCCGGCTTTGCCCGAACCTATGCGGCATTTATCTTTGCCGCTGCCGTGCTGCTGATTGGCTATTTCTTCCTTGGAAAGTTCATTTGATCATCTGGTGACGGGTGGAGGGTTGGTGCTTTATCCCTTCACCAGGTCCCGAAACCCGAACCTCTTCTTTTGCCATGAATTTCTTCAAGTCATATATCCTGTTGATTATCACCCTCTTACCGACCCTGGCGGCCTTCTTGCTGGTGGTGTACCAGCGTGCCACCAAAGCATCGGAAGAGTCACAGCGGTGGTTTGCACTGCTCTCGACCCTGTTGACGTTTGTGCTGTCGCTCCCGCTCATTGGCTGGTATGCCGACCAGAGCCTGACGATCAACCTTCCCTGGATCAAGAGCATGGGGGTTCACTTCCACATGGGAGTTGACGGCATCAGTCTGTGGCTGGTGATTTTGACCACGTTTACCATGCCGATTGCGATTCTGGCCGGGTGGACCGCCATTGAAAAATATGTGCGTGAATATCTGGTGTTTATGCTGTTGCTTGAGACCGGCATGCTCGGGGTCTTTTTGTCGCTTGACATGATTTTGTTCTACCTGTTTTGGGAAGTGGTCCTGGTGCCAATGTACTTCCTGATCGGGGTGTGGGGTGGCGAACGGCGCATCTATGCGGCGGTCAAGTTCTTTCTCTACACCGTGGTCGGCAGTCTGTTGATGCTGGCGGCGATGATCGGCCTGTATTTCATCCATGGCCAGGCCACCGGCAACTTTACCTTTGATATTGTGACGATCACCCAAAACGTCGCGACGCGCGCCATTATCTCACCTGAAGCCCAGACCTGGTTATTTTTGGCCTTTGCCCTGGCCTTTATGATTAAAGTGCCGTTGTTCCCGCTCCATACCTGGTTGCCGGATGCCCACGTCGAAGCGCCAACCGCCGGATCGGTGATTCTGGCCGCTGTGCTGCTCAAGATGGGAACCTACGGGTTGATCCGATTCAACCTGCCGCTCTTTCCCGACGCCTGCCACAAATTTGCCGTGCCGATCATTATTTTGTCGGTGATTGGCATTATTTATGGGGCGCTGGTGGCCATGGTGCAGCCGGATTTGAAGAAACTGGTAGCCTATTCGTCGGTGAGCCATCTTGGGTTTGTGGTGCTGGGGATCTTCTCGTTTACTGATAAGGGACTGGAAGGCGCGCTGTATCAAATGCTGAACCACGGTATCTCGACCGGAGCGCTCTTTTTGTTTGTCGGTATGATTTATGAACGCCGTCACACGCGCCTGATTTCAGAATTTGGCGGGCTTGTGACCCCGATGCCGCTCTATGCGGTGTTGTTTGTCTTTACCTGTCTTTCCTCAGCCGGGTTACCCATGCTCAACGGATTCGTCGGTGAATTTTTGATTCTGTTGGGGTCCTTCATTTCGCAACACAACGTGGTTTACACGGCGTTGGCGGCAACGGGCGTGATTTTGTCGGCAGTTTATTTGCTGTGGATGCTCCAGCGCGTGGTGTTTGGGGAACTTACCAATCCGAAAAATGCCAAACTGGAAGATATGAACACCCGCGAAATCGTGATGGTGGCACCGTTGATTGTTCTGATGGTCATTATGGGCGTGGCACCAAACCTGTTCCTGCGCAGCATGCACGCTGATATGGAAAAAGTTCAAAAAGCGGTTGTCAAAGTTGCTAAAGCCGATACTCAGCAAACCAAACTGGCCCATTAGAGAAAAGCGAGTCGCCCTGAAGGCGACTCAGTCAGTACCACCCGCGTCAGTGGGTGGGTCAGTCGGCTTTCCAACCCCACCCGCTCACGCAGGTGGTACTGACACGTCCTTTAGAAGCAGGATTTTGTTAATCCGAAATTGAGTAAAGAAATCTGACTGAAAAAACTGTCTTATGTTCATTTTACCTGAACTTCCCAAGCTCCAAGACTACGTTGTCATCATTCCCGAAATCTGCATTACCCTGACGGCCTTTGTCATCATGATGTATGACGCCTTTTCGTCACAGGATCGGCGGCGGGACGCGGGGGTGATTGCGCTCGCCGGAATCATCGGCGCGGGTGGTGGTCTGCTCCGGTTATGGAATGCTCCTGAGTACACTGCCTTTGGCGGCATGTTTGTCAGCGATCAACTACGGCTGTATTTTGTGCTCATCTTCCTGGTTGTGGCAGCGTTAGCGGTACTGGCCTCGATGCAGTTTTTGGATGACGAGCGGCTTCCACCGGGTGAATTTTACACCTTGCTGATGTTTGCCACGGTTGGAATGATGTTGATGGCGGCTGCCGGAGACCTGGCAACGTTGTTTTTGGGACTTGAAACGCTTTCAATCACAACCTATGTGCTGGCTGGGTACCGTCGGGGTGACGTTCGGTCCAACGAATCAGCCCTGAAGTACTTCATTTTGGGGTCGTTTTCGACTGGCTTTTTGCTCTATGGCATTGCGCTGACCTATGGGGCAACCAAAACCACCAATCTGGCGCGGATTCACGATGCCATTTTAACGGGTGATATTACCTCGATGCCGCTCCTGATGATGGGGGCGGCCATGATGCTGATTGGGTTGTCATTCAAGGTTGCCACAGTGCCCTTTCACCTCTGGACGCCAGATGTCTATCAGGGCGCACCAACAGCCGTGACCGCCTTTATGGCGGCTGGTCCCAAAGCGGCTGCGTTTGTTGCTTTTCTGCGTGTTTTTGTCGAAGCCTTTGCCCAGGACACCGTGCTGTTTGGAACGTCAAGCGCTAATACTGGCGGTAATCTCTATTCGACCTGGACAAGCGCTGTGGTGATTATCGCGATCATGTCAATGATCATCGGGAACGTGGTTGCGATTACTCAAACCAACATCAAGCGCATGCTGGCCTATTCTTCGATTGCCCACGCCGGATATGGCATGGTCGGTATTTTGGGGAATGACTGGAAGCCAGTGGCCTTTTATATGCTGGCCTATGCTGTAACCAGCATGGGCGCCTTTACCGTGATTTCACTTCTGGCCCGCCAGGGCGATGAAAAGACCGAAATTGACGATTTTGCCGGAATTGGATTCCAAAATCCGGGGCTTTCAGTGCTGTTGATGATTTTCCTGCTCAGTCTGGGTGGAATCCCATTGACCGCCGGGTTTATTGGCAAGTTCGTGGTCTTTAAGCAGGCCTGGTTTGCCGGATACCAGCCAGTGGTGATCATTGGCGTGCTGACCAGCGCAGTTTCGCTCTATTACTATTTGCGTCCACTGGTCGTGATGTTCTTTCAAAACCGGGAAGGCGAATATGTACCACCGCGCATTTCTTTTGAATCCGGTGTGGCGCTGGCGGCGGCCTTATTATTGGTTTTTGGGTTGGGTGTCTACCCTGAACCACTGTTGAAAAATAAAGACAAAGAAGCTCCAGCCGCTGCGGCTCAGTATCAATCACCTGTTGAGAAAGGAGATTCCGCATGGGCAACAGCTTCGAAATAACCGTTGAAGAACTCAAAGCCCGCCTTGATCAAGGCGACAAACCGTTCATCCTCGACGTTCGTGAACAGCACGAATATGACATCTGCCATCTGGCCGACACGACGTTGATCCCGATGAGCGTGATTGAATCGCGCTATTCAGAGTTGAACCCGGATGTGGAAATTGTGGTTCACTGTCGGTCCG
>DAOQNB010000493.1:0-5278 GCA_035335845.1 Acidobacteriota bacterium
GTGACAAGGTGATTTTTTCATCCCTCATCCCTCATCCTTCATCCCTTCCAAAAACCCGGAACCCGGATTTGGATCACCCCTTTTGCTGTTTGATTTCCTTGAGAAAGTCCTGAATTTCTTCGACTTTATAGCTGCTGAGCAATAATTTCAAACGGGCGACAAGCTGTTCGTTTTCAGATTTGATGAGTTCGAGCAAACTCATGGCTCGTTCAATGTCTCCTTCATCAAGGGCATTGTTCATCCGGTCAATCCAGGTATCTGGCAGCATCGGAGATTCAGCTTGAATCGGCATGGGGTCTGAATTGATGATTCCAAACAAATCTGGCGAATACGAAACATCTTCTTCATAGATAAATTCGAGCCCAAGGTATTGCTCAAGTAACTCAAACAACTCAATTTCGTGAAACGGTTTCGCCAGAAACGCATCGCACCCGGCGGCCAAAATTGCCTCCCGGTCAGTATCAAACACACCGGCTGAAATGGCAATAATCGCCGTTCGGGGCAACGAGCTACTGGAATTGGTCAATTCCAGGCAGCGAATGGCGCGGGTGGCTTCGTACCCGTCAGACTCTGGCATCCGCACATCCATCCAAATGACATCAGGATGCCAGGTTTTGTAGGCTTCAACCGCTTCCAGGCCATTTCTGGCTTCCCGGACTTCAAACCCAATGGGTGTCAGAATCTCTTTTAATAACAACCGGGAGTCATTTTGATCATCCACGACCAGCATCTTTGGAACCATCTGGTTATCGCCCAGGCAAACCACCCGGCGCGCTTCCTGATAAAATTTATCTTTTGAAGCCGGGACCAGCGTCACTTCAAAGGTAACGGTTGTTCCACGTCCACTGGAGCTTTGAATCCGAATGTTCCCATTCATCAGGTTGATATAGTTTCGGGTGATGGTGAGTCCCAACCCGGTGCCTTCGGCTGACTTGACGCCACTTTCGGTCTGCGTAAATGGCTCAAACAACGTCTGGATCTCGTCAGGACTCATGCCGAGTCCGGTGTCAGTGACTTCGCATTGCAACTTATCAGCCAGCCATTGTGCCCGAAGCGTGATTCCACCGTAAGCCGTAAACTTGACCGCATTGTTGAGTAAATTGATTAAAATCTGACGGAGCTTTCCTTCGTCGCCATAGACATAACGAGGTAAGTCCTTTGACAACTCAAAGTTAATCACCAGTCGCTTGGCCTGGGCGCGAATTCGAAACATGTCCTCCAGCGTTTTGAGCAGGCGTGGCAACTTAAAGACAGTTTCGGTCAGCGTCACTTTCCCAGCTTCAATTTTAGAAATTGAAAGCACATCGTTGATGATTCCGAGCAAATGCTCGCTGCTGCGCCGGATAATTCCCAGGTGCTCACGGTCATCAGCATCACGCGGTTCTTTACGCTGCAGCATCTGCACAAACCCAATAATGGCGTTCAGGGGTGTTCGCAATTCGTGGCTCATATTGGCCAGAAACACGCTTTTGGCACGACTGGCTTCAAGGGCTTTGCGTTCAGAGAGTTGCAACTGATCAACCGTGAGGTTGAGGCGTTCGACAAGTCGCGCCAGTTCGAGGGTTCGCTCCTGGATTTTGGCTTCCAGCATGGTTTCACGAGCCGCAATTTCACGAGCCATCTGGGTAAACACACGGGCCAGGCGACCGAGTTCACCAGGATGAGCGGTGACTTCCTCCAACTGGCTTGGATGAAAAGTGCCAGATTCAACCGCAGCAGCGGCATTGGTCAGTTTCGAAACCAGTTGCAAATACTGCAATTCCTGATCGTGAAGGCGCTTTTTCTCAAGGCAGGCATCAATACGGGCCCGCATCAGCATGGAATTAAATGGCTTTGGCAGATAATCTTCTGCCCCCATTTCAATACACCGGGCAACGCTTTCGATTTCGGTTAACGCTGAAATCATGATGACCGGAATGTAGCGCATTCGCGGATCGGCTTTTAACCGTTTCAGAACCTGAAACCCATCCATTTCAGGCATTAAAATATCAAGCAAGACCAGGTCAAACTCTTTTTCGCCCAATATTTTGAGGGCATCAACACCGCTTTGGACCGTCTCGGCTCGATAGCCTTGACGGACCAGCCGTCGTGCCAGCACATCACAGTTGAGTTCGTTATCATCAACCACCAGAATCGTGCCGCGAGTCACACTGGCCGGAAAATCCTGATGTTTGATGGCTTCGCGCATCGCCCGAACAGCCTCGCTCAAACTGGCTGGGGTCACCACCGACAGATGACTGGTTTCGAGTCGTGATAACCGAGAGACCTGCTTAAAGAAATGGAGCATGTGCTCGGCTGCCGAATGGACATTCATCAAATCAGGTACCAGCACCCGCAATTTTTGCCCTTCTGCCTGTTCAAGTAACTGTTCGCTGATGCTGCTCACGGTCAGAAGCGACGTCCGGACTTCCTGATACAAATCTGAGATGCACTCTTTTAAATCAATTTCCTGGGTTGCCGAAAGTTGTCGAGAGGTATTGAGCCGCAGGGTTACCAGTGTGACCAGCTCTTCGCCAAGTACTTTGATTTGTTCGAGTTGTGGTAAAAATTCAATCAGTGCCTCGGTACGAACTTCGTCAATTAAAATGTCGGTATAGCCAAGAATAATGCTGATCGGAGTCTGTAAATTATGGTGGAGATTTTTGAGAAAGGTCTCTTTGGCAACCTGAGACTCTCCCTGCTGCCCAGCTTTGGCTGGCTCAGTTTGGTGAAAACTCCTGGCAGAACGGATTTCATCATCAGCAGAGTTCATAAGCATCGGTCTCCGGTCAGAAATGGATGGCCAGGCAGGCGAGCGAAGAGCGAGGAGCAAGTGATACGGAGTGAGTTGTAAGAAAATGCTGTCACGACTTTTACCTGCCTATAATCTAATTGAGCCTTCTCATAATAGGAAGGAAAGTAGGTTATGGTGTCCATTGATTCGCAACTCACTGTATCACCTGTACCTGCTTTTGATTGACTATTCGTTACTCGCTACGTGCTCTGAACTTGCTATTTGGCCAGTATCGAATGCGTATACCCAATCTGATGTAAATGATCTCTCCCGGCAAAAATTTCCAGGTTTAGTACCGTCGGGGTGAGTCGAAACCAGGCAAATCCGAGTTCGCCAGCCGCATATTTGGTAAATGGCGTCAGGCCAACTTTTCGAGTCATCGAGCCGCCACCACTGATAACGTAATTCATTTTTTCAAAAACAATGTGTTGCAGATCGTGGTCATGGCCGGCGATATAGACGTCAACCCCGTATTTTTTCAGTAATTTATCAACCTTCACCATGTGCTCGCTCCGGGTTGAACCATGCGCCCCTCCCGAAACAATCGGGTGATGTCCAAACACAATGGTCCAGACAATTTTCGGAGACTTTTGAGCCGCCGCTTTTTTCAACTCAGATTCCAGCCAGCTCAACTGCTGATTGATTTGAGCCGGTGTCACTGGTTTTTCAGGTTCTTCAGATAACGGATCCGTATCAAGCGCCAGAAACCGGGCTTCTGTCTGATCATCAATTTTTTTCGAGAAGGCATAATAATGATCCGGCATTTTCCACCGGGTACCGGGTTTTTTTGAGTACTCAACCTCGGCATCCGGGTTGAGCCGGTGGTCGTGGTTCCCCAGGACGGCGTAAAAATCAACATTCAGGCTCGGTTGTGAGTAGATAGACTCAAACTTTGCCTGCCATTGCGGGTCGTCAGCACTCTCCACTCCGGCAGGGTAAAAATTATCTCCCAGAGCCAGGGCAAACTGGATTGGCGCCCGACTGGCTTTGGCGGCCATGGCTTCAGCCACCAGTTTTTGATCTGCCAGACCAGTTCCAAAATCGCCAAAGGCCAGAAACTGGACGCCTTGATTTCCTTCAAGTTCCGGGATCGGTGGCGGTTCGGGTTTGGGTGGGGCCGTCGAAATCGGAGCAACTGGTGGTGGCGGAGTCGTGGTTGACTGGCAACCAATGGCCATCAACACACTCAGCCAAACAAGAAAAAGCAGGTAATTTTTGTGGTTCCGCATGGTTTCAAAATACAAAGCAGGGTTAAAGTGGGTTCAAAATTGGGATGCGCTTATTCTCAAGGATAAACCGGGGGTGCTGTACTGTGGATGTGTCCTCAAACAAATATCTTGTTCCAGGCGAACTTGCAACAACTCATTGGAAACACCCTCTGGCCAGAATCGCTCAGCGGTTTAAAGAGCGGAGAAAATCGTGGCCAGGGCACGTGTTTGTTCATAGCGGTTAAACTGACGCACGAGTTTTTCAGACGGAGGTGGACAAAGCCTGCCAGCCTGCCACTGTGAAAACAGCGATAGAATCGCTGTTTCGACTTCATCCGGGTCATCAGGAGCCCCAACCATTCCCAGGTGATGGGTACGAACCAGATGTGCGGCTTCTCCGTCGGGAACAATCGCCAGCAGCGGTTTTTGGGCGGCAACATATTCCCCAAATTTCCCACTCAGGACACTATCGTTCCCAAATTTTTGATCAAAATTGATCAGGAGCACCAAAACATCGGCGTTTCGCATACAGTCAATGGCTGTCTTGTGTGAAACAATACCCACAATCCGGCACATTGATGCCACGTTATATTCCTGGAGCATCTGTTCCAGCGGAACATCATAGACCAGACCGACAAACTCAAGACGGCATTTTTCTCGGAAAGCTGGGATTTTCAACGCCAGCGATTGAACGGCCCGTAACAGGATCTCTGGTGTTCGGCGAGGTTTAAGCGAAAGTGAGCCGACGTAGGCAAGCCTGAATTCGTCTTCGTGCGAGCGGACGGGTTCCAGATTCTCAAAGTCCGCTGGATCAAATCCATTGTAAATCGTATGAATTTTTTTGCGAATGTCGGGGTAATCGCGGCAGAAGTCCTCAACTGTTCCCGGGGTTGTGCAAATAATCTGGTCAGCAGTGCCGAGCACAAGCCGTTCGCAGCGTCGGTCAAACGCCCGTCGCACCGCCGAACCGGCCACAAACATCTCAAATTGCATCCATCCATCTCGAAAATCGGCAACCCACGGAAGCTGAAATTTCTTTTTTAACGCCCAGCCGAGCAGATGAACATTATGTGGCGGCGAAGTGGTAAAGATCAGGTTGATTGCTTCCTGATTAATGATCTTGCCTGCCTGGGCCCAGGCAGGTGGCAGCCAGAAAAAACCGTAATCCTGGATCACACGCAGGCTTTCAGGCACCAAAAATTCCAATATCTGGCGAAACTGGGGGCCAGTTCCCCTGGTTGAAGACGCCTCAGCCTGTTGGTTTGGGAGCTGGAGTTGATACGGACCGATTAAGGTT
>DAOQNB010000494.1:0-5262 GCA_035335845.1 Acidobacteriota bacterium
GGTTGAGGCCAATTTGAGCGAACTGAAAAAATTTGGGTAATGACAAGGTTCCGGGCTCAGGGTTCAGGGCTCAGGGTTCAGGGTTTTCGAATTTATGTCCCTTTCGTCCTGTTCGTCCTTTTTGTCTTTGTCTGTCCCCAAACCCCAAACCCTGAACCCCAACCCCTAAAAGGTATTACCGTGTTACTCATCTTTATTTTTACAATTCCACTGATGGCGGCAGGCATTGCCTATGTCATCCGGTCAAATTGGGCCCGGCCAATGCTGTTACCCGTTGTTGCATTGGCCCATCTGGTGATGGTGGTTCTCGCTTTAGATCAGGAGACGATTCAGATTGAAACTGGCTGGTTGCAGTTGGACCCACTCGGAAAAATTATTCTGCTCTCAATCAGCATCCTGTTTTTTTGTTGTTCGCTCTATGCGCCGGGCTACCTTCGACTCCGACAGGACCGACCGAATCAGGTGTTTTGTGCCTGCCTGCTCATTTTGCTGGGAATGATGTCGCTCGTGGCGGTTACCCATCACCTGGGGTTGATGTGGGTTGCCATTGAAGCCACGTCGCTGGCCAGTGCTCCCTTGCTATTTTTTAATCGAACCCCGCACTCGCTCGAAGCTGCCTGGAAATATCTTCTGATTTGTTCGGTCGGCATTGCCCTGGCGCTGCTTGGGTCTTTTTTCCTGGCTTATTCCTCACTGTACGGCGGATTGGAATCAACCCTGTTGTTTGACGATCTGGTGAAATCTGCGCCTCAGCTTTCAAAACCCTGGTTGCACGCGGCGTTTGTGACACTCCTGGTCGGATATGGCACCAAAATGGGTCTGGCGCCAATGCATACCTGGAAACCGGATGCCTACGGTGAAGCCCCCGGAATTGTCGGCGCCTTACTGGCCGGAGGTGTCACCAGTTGTGCCTTTATTGCCATTTTCCGGGTCACGACGATTTTGAATGCCGCTCAGGAATCACGCTTCGCCAGCAAAATCTTGATTGGAATTGGCCTTCTTTCAATGGCGGTTGCCGCCGTGTTTCTGGTACGCCAGAAAGACTATAAGCGAATGCTGGCCTATTCGAGCATTGAACATATGGGCATTCTGGTGCTTGGAATCGGACTTGGCGGACCAGGAATATTCGGAGCGCTCCTCCATTTGTTAAATAATGCCTTTGCCAAAGGGGTGTTATTTCTTTCATCCGGCAATATCCATCGGGCCTATGGCAGCAAATCAACCGATCAGGTTCGTGGTGCATTGGTGAGGCTTCCAGCTTCAGGTGCCTTATTTTTGGGCGGATTTATTGCCATCACGGGTTCGCCGCCGTTTGGGCCCTTTATGAGTGAATTCATCATTGTCCGACAAGCCTTTCAAACCGGGCGATTTGGCGTAGTCGGACTGGTGCTGGTGCTCTTGTTCGCCATTTTTATCGGGATGGGAAACACCGTTTTGGCGATGGTTCAAGGCACACCTGAGCCGGCTGGTTCACCAGGGAATTTCCATGATACACCGCAAACGGTAATTCCGATTATCTTATTGTTTTTGCTGGTTTTAGGACTTGGGATATTTCTCCCGCCATCGCTGGCCCATTTACTCACCGAAGCCGCAGTCTATCTGGAGGGCCACGTATGAGCGGGTTCACCTCCGTAACCAACGGTCAGGCAACCGATTATCACCATATTCCACGGCTGGACTTTGCAACCTTTCGCGATGGGCTGCTGGCAGGTGTTCGGCAAGGGCATCGCGTCGCGTCGTTGTTTGGAAAAGCTGGCGAAGAATCTCCCGGCATCGAACTGGTTCTGGTGCTGGCTGATGATCAGCAGAATTGCCTCTTTATCGGGAAGACGTTCATTCCAGACAACCAGTTTCCATCCTTGACGCCCGATTGCCCCCAGGTTCACCTGTTTGAACGAGAAATTGCCGAACAGTTCAACCTCCAGCCGATTGGACATCCGTGGCTGAAACCAGTTCGATTTGCACCGCCGTTGAACGATTCTGCTGGTGGAATAAGCCCCATCCAACCACCAACCATTGGACAAATGGACTTTTATCGGGTTCTTGGAGAAGAAATCCACGAGGTCGCCGTTGGTCCGGTCCACGCTGGTGTCATTGAACCGGGGCATTTTCGGTTTCAATGTCACGGCGAAAAAGTGTTTCACCTGGAAATTTCACTTGGGTATCAACACCGGGGGGTTGAATCAGCGCTGATTGGCGGGCCGCACCCATTGACCCTGCGCCAGATCGAAACCATTGCGGGAGACACCACGCTGGGCCACAGTTGGGCCTATTGCCAGAACCTTGAAGCCCTGTCCCAAACCAGAGTCACCGCCCGCGAACAGGTCATTCGGGCGATTGGGCTTGAGCTTGAACGACTGGCGAACCACACCGGCGACCTGGGAGCACTGGCCGGAGATGTCGGGTATCTGCCCACCCAATCATTTTGCGGGCGGATTCGGGGAGAATTTCTGAATATGACGGCAACGCTGTGTGGAAACCGGTTTGGAAGAAGTCTGCTGCGTCCAGGGGGAGTTCGCTTTGATCTTGAACCAGGTCAGATTGAAACGTTGATTGACCAGCTTGACGCGGCTGAAACTGACCTGATTTCAGCCGTTGAATTGCTCTGGGAAACGCCATCGGTGATGGGTCGCTTTGAAAATACAGGTGTGGTCACTCGCGACCAGGGCCTTCAGTTGGGGTTTGTCGGTCCAACCGCGCGCGCCTGTGGCATCGAGCGTGATGTGCGGACTGATCATCCGACCGGAGTTTATCAGTTTGTCAATTTGCCGGTGGCCATGACGCATTATGGAGATGTGAATTCACGGGCCTACGTCCGATGGCTTGAAATCCGTCGGTCACTGCGCTTTATCCGGGAACGACTCACCGCTATGCCCGAACCGCGCCAAACCAGCACCCCTGGTTCGCTGGCACCAAACAGCCTGGTGGTGTCGCTCATTGAAGGCTGGCGCGGCGAAGTGTGCCACGTGGCCCTGACCAATGCGGCAGGTCGTTTCTCGCGCTATAAAATCACGGATCCGTCCTTCCACAACTGGACGGCACTCGCGCTGGCGCTCCGTAATCAGCCGATTTCAGACTTTCCGTTGTGCAATAAAAGTTTCAACCTGTCCTATTGCGGGCATGATTTATAGGAATTGGGGCTGAAAATACCAGGGCTGAGGGCTGAGGGCTGAGGGCTGAAGTCTCGCAAGCTCGGGGCAATCGCAGGGATGAGGGATGAAGGATGAGGGATGAAATCAAACCACTTCTTCAGCCCTCAGCCCCAAGCCCGAGTTCTTCAGCCCGTTGTCTTCAACCCCAAGCCCTTAGCCCTAAGCCCTAAGCCCTAAGCCCTAAAATGATATGATCAAAGCACTTCTCGCTCGATTTCAACAGGGACACCGCACGATGTCCTTCCCTGATGGCCCACCGCCAGCCTTACCCGAACGCTTTCGGGGGCGTCCAATCCTGGATACCACCAAATGTCCTGATGGCTGTCGAATCTGTGCCGATGCCTGCCCGACAGCCGCCATTACCATTGCGGACAAAGCCCGGATTGACCTGGGAAGATGCCTTTTTTGTACCGATTGTCAGGATGCCTGTCCTTGTCAGGCTGTGAATTATCTTCAAGATTATCGGCTGGCGACTCGCTCACGAAATGATCTGATGGTTGCTCAAGATGAAGAACTGGTGCTGGCGAAGGCACTCGATGCGAAACTCCGGCGGCTGTTTGGACGCTCGTTGAAGCTCCGGCAGGTCAGCGCCGGTGGCTGCAACGCCTGCGAAGCCGATGTGAATGTACTGGGAACTGTCGGCTGGGACATCGGGCGGTTTGGAATTCAGATAGTGGCATCCCCTCGCCACGCCGATGGGTTGCTCATTACTGGATGCGTCACCGAGAATATGAAACTGGCGTTGGAAAAAACCTACGCTGCCGTCGCCGCTCCAAAACTCGTGATTGCGGTTGGTGCCTGTGCCATTTCCGGCGGACCATTTCTCGACTTGCCCGCCCAACACAATGGGGCAGCATCCGTCGTTCCGGTTGATTTGTACATTCCAGGATGCCCACCACATCCGTTGACCATTCTGGATGGATTGTTGCGGTTGCTGGGAAGACTGGAAGAATAGGGGTCAGGGGTCAGGGGTTGAAAGACAAAAAGGACAAAAAAACATAAATTCAAAACCCTGAACCCTGAACCCTGAACCCTGTAAAAAAGCTGGGAGCCATCAAATGTCCAGGATTCGTGTTTTGATTGTTGATGATCATGCCATTCTCAGAGCCGGTCTCCGGATGCTCATCAGCGCCCAGCCGGATATGGACGTGGTTGACGAAGCCGGAAATGGTCAGGAAGCAATCCAAAAAACCCAGGCGTTGAAACCGGATGTCGTGTTGCTTGACATCACCATGCCGGGAATCAACGGGCTCAAGGCGATTGAGGAAATCCTCCAGATGTGTCCCAAAACCAAAGTGCTGGTTTTGACCATGCACGAAGACCCGGCTTACCTGAAATCAGCGCTGGCGGCGGGGAGTTCAGGATATGTCGTCAAACGGGCGGCTGATTCAGAGTTGCTGGCTGCGATTCGCACGGTGTACCGGGGAAAGGTGTTTATTGATCGCACGCTGGGTGATGATTTGATCCAGGATTTGATTGGGAAAAAACCCCATGACCCTCACAAAAACGCCGATGCCTTTCACCATCTTCTCAGCAAACGCGAACGCGAAGTCCTGCAACTTCTCGCTCAGGGGTACACCAATCAGCAGGTGGCGGCGTCACTGAGCGTCAGCATCAAAACGGCTGAAACCTATCGGGCACGGGTATTTCAAAAACTCGGATTTCGAGACCGGGTGGATCTGGTCCGTTATGCGGT
Source organism: Acidobacteriota bacterium (assembly GCA_035335845.1). Classification (GTDB taxonomy): domain Bacteria; phylum Acidobacteriota; class Blastocatellia; order Chloracidobacteriales; family Chloracidobacteriaceae; genus JACQXX01. The sequence goes on from DAOQNB010000494.1 coordinate 4,849, forward strand.
GGAAATCGGTATTTTAACTCCTGACAAATTGACTTAAAGCCAGGTAGGCAACTCGTCTTCATTCAATTATCGGTTGAAATCATGATTGGCAACCATTTTCTTTTTTGGCCCAAACCAGAACAATCTGATATTGTTCAAATATTAAATAACAACTGGTCTGGATTTTAGTTCCTCCTTACCAGAGGATTTCAACCTTTTTATCATTGGTTAAGCCAATGCCTTCACAATCAAAGCAGCAAATTGCTTCTGAAGTGGCTTGTGTCATTGAAAAAGCACGGCTGTTTGGACAGAGGAAAGTATGGACAAATTCCGATATATCCAGGCGTTATGGTGCCTTCTGCTGATCCTGACTGGGTACAACTTAGGGTGGGCAAGTCAGCAAGATAACCAGCCGGTTCAAGACCCATCCCAACT
>DAOQNB010000495.1:0-5261 GCA_035335845.1 Acidobacteriota bacterium
GAGTGAAGCGGGGAAACGCAAAGTGAGGAATTATTTGCGGCGCCAGGCAAGGAAGTGCCGGGGACGCCTGCCCCAGGTCCGAATGGCGCGGTCGATGGTGGTGGATGCGGATATGTACGATGCCGGACCAATGGGAGTCGGACAGATAATCACTGTCATGGGAAGCGAACCCCGGCAGCGGATCGCGATTCCACTGTGTGGAAATGCTGAAATCAAAGGCACGCTGCGAGTGGTGGTTGAGGCTGGCAGCGACCGGGTTGAGGTCCATCAGACGCACCCGCTCGAACGTGTCGTACCGGAATTGACGGGAGATGAAACGGAAATCGCCGGGGTGGACATCGGCATCACGGAAGTGGTGACCGATGAGCAAGGAAACCGGTATGGAACGGAACTGGGGCCGTTTTTGAAACAAACCTCCGAGGACTTGAACACCACAGGCCAACGCCGCAACAAACTTCACGCGGCGGGAAAAGCAGCCTGGGCCAACGGCGACCGGGAGAAAGCCAACCGGATTCGGAAATTCAACCTGGGAAAGAAAAAACAACGGGAGATGACGCGAAAACAGCGTCAGACGGCGGCCAGAATCATCAACACCGCGATTTACAGTCTGGTCGCCGCCCGCCAAATGAAGATTCTGGGAGTTGAAAAACTTGATTTTCGCACCCCGACGCCGAGCAAAGCGCTCTCGCGCCGGGTGATGCTCCTGAGTCGGTCGCTGCTCAACGAACGACTTGATTTTGTGGCGTCGGCGAAAGGTTTTCGTCGAGAGGACACCAATTGTGCTTATAGCTCGCAAACTTGTCCGAACTGCTGGTTTCCCCATCCGGCCAACCGCAAGGGTGATGAGTTTCAGTGTACTCACCTTGAGTGCAGACACGCGGATATAGCGGACAGAGTTGGTGCCGAGCATACCAAACGAAGAGTCACTGACCCTGAAATCCAGACGTGGACGCCGCGCTGGAGGGTCAAGGAAATTCTTTTGGCACGTCATCTGGCGTGGAAAAAAGCCCGCTTGGAACCGCCTGAACGCCCGGTGGTGGAGTCACCACCGGATGACGGGAAGGTAGACTGTTGCGGGGTGGACTCAAGAAGTTGGTCAACCGGAAGCCGGGGCAACCGGGAGGACACGACCTGTCCGCAGGGGAGAGCGCCAGAGGCTCGTCACCACCTGCCAGCCACTCTGAGAACGAAACTTCCGAAGGCAATCCGCTCACGCGGCAAAACCGTCGGAGCAAAGCATATACCCTCTTAATATGTTTTGTGGAACAGTTATCCTTCAGTTCAGATCAGAAAGCAACCGACCAGGAAAGGGAGCCACTATGATTGCGCGAATCTGGCACGGTCGAACATTAGCCGGGCAGGCAAACGCCTACCTTGAGTATATCAACCAGACTGGTGTTCCCGATTACCGCCAGACACCAGGAAATTTAGGTGTCTTTGTTTTCCGCCAAATCGAAGGCGACGAAGCCCATTTTCTCACCCTCTCGCTGTGGGATTCCTATGAATCAATCCAGCGGTTTGCCGGTGATGAGTACAAGTTTGCGAAATACTACCCGGAAGACGAGCAATATCTGCTCGAATTTGAGCCAAATGTCCAACACTACGAAGTTTCAACCAGCTTTTTCGGAGGATTTATCCCATGTCAGAAGTAAATGAATTGTTAGATGAGTTAACACGGATTCACGATGGTGATGCCGGCCACGGCCCGGCACTTCGCGAAGTACTCGAAAATATTTCTGCCGCTCAGGCTGCCGCTCAACCAATTCACGATGCCCACAGCATTTGGGAACTGGTCCTGCACATTGCCGCCTGGGAGAATGTAACTGTTCGTCGGTTGGAAGGACATTCAACTTCTGAGCCGGAAGAAGGCGATTTCCCACCGGTTTCAGACACCAGTGAGGCTGCCTGGCACAATACGGTGACCCGATTAAACGACATTCAGGCGCGCTTTCTCAACGAAGTTGCTCGTCTGACGGACGCGGGTTTAAATGAAAAAGTCGTGGGGGAAAACTATTCAATCCGACAACTGCTGCGGGCAACGGCCCGGCATAAGATTTACCATACGGCGCAAATCAGTCTCTTGCGCAAAGGCTGGACCGCTGAGATTGGCAAGACCCAGGCCGGGTGAAGGAGACAAGGAGGCAAAGTGACGGACGGTTGTCAGATGGTCACTTTGCTTCCTTGTCCGCATCACTGGTCTCAGGCGATTTAGTGGAGTTCAACAATCCCGTTTGGAGTTTGGATCAGTGCCCGCAAGCTCGCTGGCGATCCAGTTTCAATGGTAACCGGGCCCAAGACACCAAGTCGGGCATATAGTTGACGCACGGTTTCACCATCCGGAGCGTGCACGATAACTTGCTGGAGCGAGCACCCGGCGTCCGGCATATGGTGAGCCGGAATCATTGCTGGTTCATATTCGGCTGAAGTTGGGATGCTCCCGCCCTGTGGCAATGAACCATCGGCTGGAATGGTCATTCTCCAGCGTCGTTCACCGCGACTGACCGATTTGATTTCACCAACCAGAGAACCGTATTGACCCACAATGGTTTCCAACTGGGTTGTTCGACCAACCCAGGTTTTGAGTCGGTTTCCAGCCAGCCAGTCAGCTTCGACAGATGCTTGATTTCCCAAGCCAAAAACTCGTGGCCCCTGATGTAACGTTGCTGACGGATCAACGGCAATCACTTCCAAAAAACAGTCTTGTCCAATTCGAAGCAACAGGTTATGGGTTCCGAGTTCGCGGTGCTGCCCACCTGGAAAGGGCCGGACGCCAAGTTGTGATTCGACATACTGGGCGCCTTCCTCAAGCGTCGGAGCAACCAGAACCAGATGATCAAATATGAGCATAGTGAGAATTGCTAACCATTTTGGATTGAAGTTCTTGTATAACGGAAAGGCTAAATAATTGAAGAAACTGTATTTCCCTGACCCCTGACCCCTAAATGGCATTACTGAGGGGGCGAGGTTTGGAAATAAGTTTGGTACCATTCTTTCTCGTGATGATCCAGCGCCTCCGGGTCCGGTGAAAAGCCAGGTTCCAGCCGCATTCGGATCTTTCCCAGAGTTCGAAAGTCCCGCTGGCTAACCACTGGAAAGCCGTTTCTCAAAAGCAGCGCGGTCGAAACACCAACCCCCATCTGGTATTTGCGGTCTGTGTCCAATCGGCAGCCATCTGAAATTACCTGACTCCCGCAGGCGGCGCTCATATCGGTCAAAATTGCCAGTTCGATCTGATGGGCCTGAGCAAAACTGAGCATTGCGTGCGCGCCCCTGATCATGCCTTCGGTCAGGTCCTTTCCATGTTCATCAAGCACCCGCGCTTTTCCATCCAGCACATCACTGCCATCACCGCCATGAATATCCGGCAGGGTTCGCGGTGTGCCGAGTGCATGATCTTCAGGGCAAAATGAAAACACCTTCACGGTTGGCAGGGTAACCAGGTCGGTCAGTACGCCACCCATCCCATTGTCAGAGCCGTCAACGCCGCAGGGAAGTCCCATCATACAGCCACTTATAAGTATTCGAAGCGGTTCGGTGGAAGTTGGGGTTCGAAGATCAGTCAGGGCCGTGGGGGTGTGGGCCAGTCGCATGGGGTCCTCCTCACAAAAATGTGGAAAATTTGGATTGGAAAGGATTGGAAATTGAGAACTGAACCAGCACTCTATCGCGGAGTCGGTCCAGGTTTCAATCGGCTTATTGGCTGGCACCTGATTGTGTTGAACGTAGAACCTGAGCCGTGTGAGCATCCGCCGGAAAAAACGATTCAATGGCTAATTCTGAAAGCGTGACGTCAATTGGTGTCCCAAAAATTGCGGTTGTGCTGATAAAAGAAAGTTGGCCCTGGTCAGTCCACAATTGGAAGGGAACCACCGGGCTCAGGGGTTCAATTGGATGATCGGGGGATGTTATCTCGGTGCTGTAGGCTGACGGATAGGTCAAGAGTTCATGTAATAACTCAGCCAGCCTCGGGTCGCCCGTGAGTTCAATATCGCGGCGCACCCTGGACAGAATATGAACGCGCCATTGACTGAAATTGACGACTCTTTTGGCCAATCCCAACGGATGCAACGTGATGCGAAGCACATTGATCGGAGACGACAACAGGCTGGGATCAATTCCAGAAAGTAGAAGTCCAACTGCTTTGTTGGATGCCACCAGGTGCCAGTGCCGATCAATTGCCAGGGCCGGAAACGGCTCGTGCCCGGTCAGAACCATCTCAACTGCGCTGCGGGCGACTTCAAGCGCGGGTGATTCAAGCGACCTTTCTGGGAAAACCGGCGCATACCCGGCTGCCGTCAACAAAAGGTTTCGCTCACGTAACGGAACATTGAGTTGTTCCGCCAGATGAATCACCATTTCCCGACTGGGGGTGGCACGACCAGTTTCGAGAAAACTCAGGTGCCGGGTTGAAATATTGGCTTCACAGGCCAGATCAAGCTGACTCAATCGGCGGCGGGTGCGCCATTCACGGAGCAACGTTCCAACAGATTGCATACAAATTTCTCCTGTAGGGTCACAACCTTACCACGGTTCCATGAGCGGTTCCCATTACCTGTGAGGTAATTGCTTCCATCTGCCAAAACAGGAAAATGCAGCCCAGACAAACACCTGGCCACTGCGGTTGGGAGACACCTTTAAAAATTTTCCAATGGAGACCGATATGAACAATGTAACCGAACTGGTTGATCGCTATATTCAAATGTGTAATGAAACTGATCGGGCACGGCGACAGGAACTGATTGCCGGTTTGTGGACCGAAACCTGTACCTTCGCTGATCCAATGGGGCAGGCCGAAGGGCAGGCTGGCCTTGATGCGATGGCTCAGGGACTGCAGGACCAGTTTCCTGGGCTAAAAGTTCGGCGAATCAGCGATGTAGATGCTCATCACAACCGGTTTCGTTTTGCCTGGGAATTTGGGCCGGAAGGCGGCGGCGCTCTGGCTGGCGGGGTAGATTTTGGAGTCATCGTGGACAACCGCCTGGCATCAATTACTGGATTTTTTGACTTTGCCCCAGAACTGGCAGCCGGACATCAATAATCGGTGTTTCCGAGAAAAAATATGGAGTGCGATGACTCTCATCGCACTCCATATGTGTTTTTGGTTCAGGATTCGGGGTTTGAGGGTTGACGGCATAAGCGCCAGGCTACCCTCTGGCTGCTCCTGCTGGAGCGCAAACCATTGGTTTCCCTTATCCTGGCGCTTATGACCCTGAACCCTGAACCCTTACTTCCGATTCTGTAAAATCTTCAGAAACGAGCGA
>DAOQNB010000496.1:0-5259 GCA_035335845.1 Acidobacteriota bacterium
CAAAACCGGAGTAAGGTTTGTTCACCTGAGACAGATTCAATTTGTAAAGATTCGTCGCACCCGCCGTTTGATCGTTCAAGACAAACTTGCTTTGGGCTCCGAATGGTATGCGTCACCTGAGCGCCGGCTTTTTCGCCGACGGTAATCAGGATGTTATTGGCACCGCTTCCTTTGATATCCACTGCAATCCCCGCCAACGGCAAATTCTTTGCCTCGACTTGCGCGCCGATTTCATCGGTGAAAATCTCCATTGAAACCAGCCAGCCATGATGCTCGCAACTAAAGCTATTAAAGAAATTAACCCATTCTTCGCGTGGGATAACCGCTGTATACATAGACACTCGCTTTCTTGCCGCTGCGAAGGCAATTGATGAACTGTGGATTTTTCAGATTGGATGCCTGCAATTCTTCAATAGAGCAAACACTATGCCAGGGTGAAACGAGCGGGATATCACCGGTTTGGGGGGAATATGGGGTGTGAAATGAGGAAAAATTCAGTCGGCGGGAAAAAGTGCGCAATTTGTGGAGTGCGGCGGCTTGACGCCGCACTCCACACCAGAATCAGGATCGGTTGGAAACTGCCGCAAACGATGCGTCGAGTGCCTCGACCAGTTCGTCTACGTTGTCCTTAGAAGCAATCATCGGCATGCCGGTGCGGATGACGTTTCCGTACAGTCCGCCTTTTCCGATCAAGACGTTTCGTTTCTTGGTTTCTTCAAAGACTTCGGCCAGTCCTTGCGGATTGGGTTCCTTGGTGGTGCGGTCTTTGACCAACTCCAGGCCGAGCATCAGGCCCATTCCCCGAACATCCCCAATGATGGCGTACTTTTCTTTGAGGCCGTCGAGTTTTTCACGCAGGTAGGTGCCGACCACTTTGACGTGGGTGCGCAAATCCTCTTCTTCAATGGTTTTAATCACGGCCAGGGCTGCGGCCATCGAAACCGGGTTGCCGCCAAAGGTTGAAAATGTTGGACTTGGAACGGCATCTGCCACTTCAGGCGTGGCAATAGTCAACCCAATCGGGGCGCCATTTCCCAGGCCTTTGGCGGAGGTGATGATGTCAGGTTCCACATTCCAATGTTCAATTCCAAACCATTTGTCACCCGTTCGCCCCCAGGCAGTCTGAACTTCGTCGGCAATAAACAAACCACCATATTGTCGAGCAATCTCGGCAGCGCGTTCAAAATACCCCGGTGGAGGAACGACAAATCCACCGACGCCAAGAATTGGCTCTGCCATAAAGGCTGCAATTTGGCCGGAAGTTGTGGTCCGGATGAGTTCTTCGATGTCATTGGCACAGGCCAGTTCACAGCTTGGGTAGGTCAATTTGAATGGGCACCGGTAGCAATATGGCGCTGCCGCGTGAACAAACCCGGCCACCTGGGTCGGGAGCAATCGCCAGGGCGCATGACCCATTGCCGAAAGCGATGTGGCCGAGCGTCCGCTGTAGCTATGGCGTAACACCACGATTTCATGGCGTTTGGTATAGAGTTTGGCGGCCATAATCGCTGTATCGTCAGCCTCGGTGCCGCTGCTGGTAAAGAAGGATTTTTTCAGCTTGCCGGGGGTGATTTCAGCCAGTTTTTCCGCCAGATCAGACTGCGGCTTGTTGGCATACAGTGTGGACATATGGGTCAACGTTTTGACCTGTTCGACCCAGGCTTCGGTGACTTTCGGATGGGCGTGGCCCACCGACACCGTCAACACGCCGCCAAAACAATCAAGGTATTTAGTGCCTGAATCATCCCAGACGTGCATGCCTTCGCCTCGGACAATGGCCACGGGTTCTTTGTAGTACATCGTCACGGCAGGAAAGAGAAATTCCTTGTGTTTGCGGACGATTTCGGATTGCGCTGGTTTTGGTTCTGGTGTGCTCATTAGTACAGATTCCCTTCTCGTTTGCGTCCTGTGTAGTCAATGTAGACCACTTTGATTTCAGTATAAAAATCCAGAGCGGTTGAACCCTGCTCACGGTCGCCGATCCCGGTTGATTTAATACCACCAAACGGGACATGGGCTTCGCCGCCAGTGGTAGGTGAATTGACGTGGGTCATCCCGGTTTCAATTTCATCCACATAGCGGAACACATAATTGGCATCGTTGGTAAAAATCGAAGACGACAGACCATATTCGCAATCGTTGGCAAATTCCATGGCCTGCTCAAATGAACTGGCGCGCAGCACCGACAAGACCGGCCCAAAAATCTCTTCACGGGCCAGGCGCATATCCGGCGTCACATGGTCAAAGATGGTAGGCTGCACGAAATAGCCGTTTTGGAGCCGGTCATCGGTGGGACGTTCGCCGCCACAAACCAGCGTGGCCCCGTCTTCTTTTCCAATATCAATGTAACGAAGCACGGTTTTGAATTGAGACTCATCCACGCTCGGCCCCATCTGGGTTCCTGGCTCCATTCCGTCACCGAGGACGAGGGATTCGGCTTTTTTCCGGAGGCGGGCCACAAATTCATCGGCAACGGCTTCGTGAATGATTGCCCGGCTGGTGGCGGTGCAGCGTTGCCCGGTGGAGCCAAACGCGCCCTGAGCCGTTGATTCAACCGCCAGTTCCATATCGGCATCCGGCATAACAATCACCGGGTTTTTGCCGCCCATTTCGCACTGGGCTTTCACCCCACGCCGCGAGACGTTCTCATACAGCCGGATCCCCACCTCGTTTGAACCGGTAAACGACACGGCTTTGACCGCCGGGTGGTTAATGATTTCATCACCAGCGTCAGAACCCGCACCGATAATCAGGTTTAAGACACCTTTCGGAATTCCGGCTTCTTGAAAGAGTTCAACAATTCGAACGGCAGTGCCGGGGGTAATCGTGGCCGGTTTGAACACCACGGTGTTTCCAGCCACCAGTGCCGGGCAGATTTTCCAGATCGGAATTGCCACCGGAAAATTCCAGGGGGTGACACAGGCCACCACGCCCAGGGGCTGTTTAATGGTGTAGATAAAATTCCGGGGCAGTTCGGAATGGATCGTCTCGCCGTTCATGCGGCGGGCTTCGCCGGCGCAAAAATCAGCGACATTGATTGAGCGCTGGAGTTCGCCGCGTGATTCGGCCAGACATTTGCCTTCTTCGCGAGTGAGGATCCGGGAGAGTTCTTCTTTGTGTTGTTCGAGCAGGGCCGCCGCGCGGGCGACGATTTTCCCACGCGTCGGGGCCGGAGTTGACCGCCAGCCGCGAAAGGCTTCGGCAGCAGCTTCGACTGCCCGCCGGGCATCTTCGCGGGACGCCAGCCGGGTGGTTCCAATCACGTCCTGGGTGTTGGCTGGATTCAGGTTTTCAGCGGTTCGTGAGGAGGTTCCCTCAACCCACTCGCCGTTAATAAAATTGCGATAAGTTTCCATAGCCTCGATTTCGCCTCGTGGGGGAAAGAGCGACAACTCGCCAAAGCGCCATGTGGGAAAGGGGTTGGATTTACAAAAAAGTGTGCGCCCGGTGGTTGTCGGAATAGTGTATGATGTGGTTGGAAAAGCGAGCGTGATCGAAATGAAGAATGAGGAATGAAGAATAAAGAATCTGCTAACTACTTGAAAAACCAACTAGATAACTTATTCGTTTTTCTTGATTCAGTATTCACATTTCAATTTTGGCGAGCGGCAACTATACCACACCTGGCGTGAGGACCGACAACAAATGATCAATCATACAACTGCTGACCAGTGTCGAAACCTTCCGGAACTGGTTTATTTTCATACCTGCCGACAGCCCGACAAAACCTTTCTTATTTCAGAAACTGATGGCCGTACCTTTACCTATGCCGAGTTTACCGCGTCCATCCACCGGACAGCCCGGCTGTTAGCCAGCCACGGAATTCAAAAAGGTGATGTGGTCAGTTTGCTAATGCCCAACAGTGTCGAATATGTGATTGCCTACTTTGCCTGTTTTCAGCTTGGGGCACTGGCCGGGCCAGTCAATTCATTGCTCAAAGCCCACGAACTGACCTATGTCATCGGTAATTCCGAAGCCAGGGCCATCCTGGTCAACAGTCAATTTGAGTCGGTGATTGATGACATCAAACACGACCTGCCAGCCCTGAAATCCATTATTCGGTTTGATTTGGAATCAGATGCCACGGCTGATCTTCAAGTGGCCGATTGCCCGGAACCCGAAATTGATCGCGAAGACGAAGCCATCATTATTTATACTTCGGGCACCACCGGCAAACCCAAAGGCTGTTTGTTAACCCACGGCAACCTGCTGGCCAACGCCCGCCAGATCAAAAACTGGCTTGGCTTTACCGAATCGGATCGGTTGCTGACCATCATGCCGCTGTTTCATATGAACGCGGTTTCGGTGACGACGGTAACGCCGCTCTTTGCGGGTGGTTCAAGCGTCGTAAGCCCAAAATTTTCGGCCACCAAATTCTGGCACATCATTTCTGATTACCAGATTACCTCGTTTGGTTCGGTGGCGACGATGTTGTCAATGCTGCTGAAAACCTATCCGGCTGGAATCCCACCTGAACTCAAAACCGCTCAAATCCGGTTTGGGTTGTGTGGCTCGGCACCGGTTCCAGCCGAAGTCATGCGCCAGTTTGAAGAACGATTTGGCTTTCTGATCATCGAAGGCTATGGGCTTTCTGAATCCACCTGCCGCTCGACCTTTAATCCTCCTGATCCACGGCGGCGGCCTGGTTCCTGTGGAATGCCCATCGGCAATGAAATGAAAGTGGTTGATGAAGATGACCAGGATGTTCCAGATGGCGAAGCCGGTGAAATCGTGATGCGGGGTGAAAATATCTTCAAAGCCTATTTCAAAAATCCGGAGGCCACGGCCATCGCGTTTCGCAATGGCTGGTTTCACACCGGAGATGTCGGCTACCGCGACTCGGATGGCTTTTACTTTATTGTGGATCGCAAGTCCGACATGATCATCCGAGGCGGTGAAAATATCTATCCACGTGAAATTGACGAAGTGTTGTATGCCCACCCGGCAGTCGCCGCCGGGGCTGCCGTCGGAATGCCCGATCCGCTCTATGGCGAGGATGTAGCCGCCTTTATTGTGCTCAAAGATGGCTGCCACGCCACGGAGGAAGACATTCTCCGGTTTTGCCGCGAGGAATTAGCAGATTACAAATGCCCCAAAGTGGTGTATTTTGTGGCTGACTTTCCAAAGGGTCCAACCGGTAAAGTTCTCAAACGCGAATTAGCCAAACAGATAAAACAAATGAAGAATTAAGAATGAGGAAGATCCGGGTTCCGGGTTCCGGGTTTCTAAAGGGATGAGGGATGAAGGATGAGGGATGAA
>DAOQNB010000497.1:0-5255 GCA_035335845.1 Acidobacteriota bacterium
CCCGGAACCCGGAACCCGGAACCCGGAACCCGGAACCCGGAACCCGGAACCCGATAACCCGATAAAGATCACTCCACCAGCGCCTGATTGGCATTTAACCGGCCACCAGTTTTGATCTTTCCCTTCAGTGATTTGACCGGAACCGCACTGTCAAGCAATCGCGCTTTTAAGTCAGCCGCTTTCAGGTCAGGTGTTTTTGAGAGCACCAGTGCTGCGGCGCCTGAAACATAGGGGGCGGCCATCGAGGTGCCTGAATAGTAGGCATACTGGCCATTTGGAATCGTGCTGTAGACTTCGACGCCTGGAGCCCCAATGTGAACTGTGTTTTCCCCATAATTTGAAAACACGGCCAGATCATCATTGTTGTTGAGGGCCGCGACCGAAATCACATTTGGAACGTTGTAACAGGATGGGTAATTGGGATCCTTATCGGTGTTGGTTTCGTCGTTCCCGGCGGCAGCGACAAACAGAATGCCTTGATCATTGGCTCGCTGAATCGCTTCTTCCAATGCCTTTGAATATCCACCACCACCCCAGCTATTGGAAAGCACCCGCAAATTCACGCCTCGGGCCTTCATTTCCAGGCCGTAGTTAATACATTCCAGGGCATCGTTGAGCGAACCACCGCCGTGACCTGACAGGAACTTGAGCGCCATAATCCGGACATTCCAGTTCACGCCGACGATGCCTTCGCCATTGTCCCCAACCGCACCAATGATTCCAGCACAATGTGTTCCGTGGTTGTTGTCGTCCATCGGATCCCCACTGTTGGTGATGGCATTGTACCCATAGACGTCATCAATCACGCCGTTTTTGTCATCATCAATGCGGTTGTCAGGAATTTCGTTTTCATTGACCCACATGTTGGCCGCCAGATCGGGATGCAGATAATCAATCCCACTATCAACCACGCCAACTACAATGTCTTTGCTGCCAGTTGAAATATTCCAGGCCGCAATGGCTGAAATATCAGCCCCGGCTTTCCCACCCGGTCGGCCCTGGATTGGCTGTCCGGTGTTGTGGTGTCCCCATTGCTGTTCAAACCCAGGATCATTGGGCCAGCTATCTGATTGATGATACACATAGTTTGGCTCAACAAACTCAACATTGGGATCAGCACGATAGATCCGCAGCACATCTTCAACACTGAGCGAAGCGCCAACCGTTTCAAATGAGAGACCAGGAAGGTATTTGTATTCGTTGATGTGCTCGCCTTTCAGCCGGGCTAGCAAGGCTTCAATCGCACTGCGTTTTGTGCCTTGTTTATACTTGACAATATAGCCACGGTACTCCAGCCCAGCCGTTTTGCCGCACGAATGACCAGCCGGAAAGTCAGACTGTTTCAGGGAAGGAATTCCACTGCAGAGCTGTTTGGGTAAAGCTCGACGTTGAGTTTCCCACCGATGAATGGCCCCTGCCCAGTAAGCAGCAATGACCACCATTAACCCGAGTGTGAGATGGAAAAGTGGTGAGCGTTTCACGGCCTCGTACCTCCTGATGTCACAACGTTGGGTGGCGCCTGGTCAAAATCAGTTTGGCCAAACGTCACGGATAAATCTTGTAGTGTGAGCCTTGATAGCGGAAGAGACGAACCTGCTGCGAGTTGGCACGATATTCGGCATCATCTCCGTCGCCTTTGGTTTGAACAATTATGCGCCAGCCGTCAGTCATCATCATGGCTGCCATTTCACCGCTGACCGGCGCCCCCAAGACCGCATTGGCAAATTGGGTTTTTTCGGTGCGGGTGACCTTGATATCACTTCGGTTGACGCCTCGTCGCCTGGCAAAATCAGCGACAGCAATTTCCACAGCCTGTTGCTCTGTAATAGCCATCGTTTTTGGCACTCGTCCTTTTGAGGAAGTTTCCAGTTTGGAGAAGGGAAATGTCCAACTCTAGCCCGACTCGGGTGAGAAGACAAGCCAGCACACAGGTCATTGAATCCCAAGCCGTTCGCGAATGTGTTTTTCCGCTTCGGCTTCAATCAATTCACCATTGACGACCCACGCTTTTTCTGCCAGGACATCACCTTGTTTGGGAAATGTTACGGGTTCGAGAAAAACATTGTAGGGCGACCCCCACCGGCGAGTATCACCGGTTGTCTGGCGATACCCAAAGTGCGTGGTTTTCTCGCGGTCAGCCCGGTCTTCTGATTCAACCACCACTGGAATCGAGAGTTTGTTGCCAGCAAAGAAGGTCCGGGCTTCGTCACTGGAACCGTATTCATTGACCGCAATCACTTCCAGACCTTGAGCATGGTATTTGTCATAGAGTCGAGCGACAACCGGGGCTTCGTTGTGCCAGTTGCCACACCAGGGCGCATAATACACCACCAGCACCAGCTTTTTCCCTGTTGCCCAATCACGCAAATTCACGGACGGGGCATCTGCCTTTAAACTCTTATAGGTCCAATCCTTATAGGCAATTTTTTGCTCCTGGAGTGGTGCATATTCATGTGATTCCTGAGGTATCACAGGCAACAACAAACTCAATACACTGAGAAGTATAAAGGCAAGTGAGTGCATTTCATTTCCTCCGAAAGACCCACCCGCTGACGCAGGTGGTACTGACCTAACTGACGAGGGCTGTTTTCAAAACCTGTCGGACGTGCTCGACATAGACAAATTCCATGTCCTTGACCAGCTCTTTGGGCATTTCTTCGACGTCTTTGCGGTTTTGTTGGGGCAAAATGACAGTTGTAATTTTGGCACGTCGGGCAGCGAGTACTTTTTCTTTGACACCACCAATCGGCAGAACGTTTCCACGAAGTGTAATTTCTCCGGTCATCGCGACTGATTTTCGAATGGGTTTGTTGGAAAAAGCTGAAACCATGGCCGTGGCCAGGGTAATCCCGGCGGAAGGACCATCTTTCGGAATAGCGCCTTCAGGAATATGAATGTGGATGTCGTGGGCGGCAAAATCAGATTCCAGAATTCCCAGTTCTTTGCACCGGGCTTTGGCAAACGAAAGTGCGGCCTGGGCTGATTCCTTCATCACATCACCCAGTTTACCCGTTAAGAGCAGGCTGCCCTTTCCTTTCATCAATAAAACTTCGATATAGAGGACATCACCACCAACCGGAGTCCAGGCCAGACCAGTTGCCACACCAACCTGGTCTTTTTTGAGCAGTTCATCAGCCATGAACTTGGAAACACCCAGAAATTCCTGCAAGTTTTTAACTGTGACCTGAACGCGTCCGGTTTGGCCTTCAGCCACCCGCCGGGCCACTTTCCGACAGACCGAAGCAATCTCACGTTCCAGTTGCCGCAATCCGGACTCACGTGTGTACTGCATAATGATTGCCCGTAAGGCTGAATCTGAAAATGAAATGTGTTTGGATGATATCCCGTTTTCATCCATCTGTTTGCGGATGATATGACGGCGCAGGATGGCGAGTTTTTCTTCTTCGGTATACCCCGACAGTCGCAAGACTTCCATGCGGTCGCGCAAGGCGGGTTGAATCGTGTCCAGAATATTGGCTGTCATCATAAACATCGCGTTCGACAAATCGAACGGTACGCCAAGATAGTTGTCACGAAACGAATGGTTTTGTTCCGGGTCAAGCACTTCGAGCAGCGCCGAGCTTGGGTCGCCGCGAAAATCTGAACTCACCTTGTCAATCTCATCCAGCATGATGATTGGATTGTTGGTCGTCGCCTGTTGAATTGCCTGAATAATCCGCCCGGGCATGGCACCGACATAAGTCCGTCGATGGCCGCGAATTTCAGCTTCGTCATGAATCCCGCCAAGTGAAATGCGAATAAACTTGCGACCCAGCGCACGTGCCACCGACCGCCCAAGCGAGGTCTTTCCAACGCCAGGAGGACCGACCAGACACAGAAGCGCCCCTTTGGTTTTGCCTTTGAGTTTCCGGACAGCCAGATCTTCGATGATCCGTTCTTTCACTTTCTCTAACCCGTAATGATCTTCATCCAGAATCGTTTGTGCCTGTTTGAGGTCCAGGTTGTCGGTTGAGGAAACTGACCACGGCAGCCCCACCATCAAGTCCAGGTAATTGCGAAGGGTCGAAGCTTCTGCGGCGTCCGGGTGCATTCGTTCCAGCTTTTTCAGTTGCCGCAGGACTTCTTCTTCGACTTTTTCCGGCATTTTGACTTCGGCAATTTTTTCGCGGTACTGATTGATCTCTTCCAGAAGCTCATTACCTTCGCCCAACTCCTGTTGAATGGCTTTGAGTTGCTGACGCAGATAGTACTCACGTTGAGACCGATCTATTTCCCCTTTCGCCTGACTGTTAATTTCCTGCTGGACCTGTAACACGCTGATTTCACGGGCCAGGAGTTCATTGACCCGACGCAGACGTTGACTGGGATCAATTTGCTCAAGCACGGTTTGGGCTTCGGCAACTTTGAGTTCCAGGTTCGACGCCACCAAATCAGCGAGCCGTCCGGCATCTTCAAGGCTATTGGTAATCGCCATGACTTCGGGAGAAATGTTTTTCCCCAGCGTGATGGCTTTTTCCATTGAATTTTTAATATTGCGGGTCAGGGCTTCGAGTTCGAGGGATGATTCAAGTTTGGGTTCAGTCAATGGGGTGATGGTCGCCCGCAGGTAGGCCGGGGTTTCCTCAATTTTTTTGACGAGCGCCCGAGAAATCCCCTGCACCAAGATTCGAATCCGGCCATCAGGCAACTTCATCATGCGCATGACGACAGCCACGGTTCCAACCTGATGGAGGTCCTGTTCAACGGGTTCATCTTTATCTCCATCACGTTGTGACAGCAATAAAATCAACCGGTTATCTGAAAGCACTTGCTCAACCGACCGAATAGAGCGTTCGCGTTGGACAAACAGCGGAACGATCATAAACGGGAAGATCACGATATCCCGCAGTGGAAGGACTGGCAGAACCTCGGGAATCTTGACAGCATCTTCCCCAGTCAGGTCTTGTGGATCCTGGTCGATCAATATTTGGTCAGCCATTGGGTATTCTCTCCTCAGCACAATTGTCGGTTTTAATGACGGATGTTCAGCATAGCTGTTCCGTCTTTGGTTTCTCAACCAACTGTGTCGGATTCGGCACAAAAGACAGCGGGCTGGAGACAGCGGGCTGAAGACTCGCGGGCTTGGGGCTGAAAACTTCGGGCTGAAGCGTTTCAGGATCAAGGACAAATCCTTAAATCCATCTGCTTCAGCCCGTTCTCTTCTACCCGACTTTTTCAGCCCGATGTCTTCAGCCCGACTTCTTCAGCCCGATGTCTTCAGCCCGATGTCTTCAGCCCGATGTCTTCAGCCCGAT
>DAOQNB010000498.1:0-1095 GCA_035335845.1 Acidobacteriota bacterium
CCAAACTCGTTCGGGGACTGCTGGCCCATCGCGTCAACGGTCGCTGGTCAAACACCCAGGAAAATGCCTTTGTCCTGCTGGCGCTCAAACGCTATTTCTCAACTTTTGAACACCAACCACCTGACTTTCTGGCCCGTGTCTGGCTTGGCGACACCTTTGCCGGAGAGCATCGCTTCGCTGGCCGAACTGCCGACCAGCATCAGCTTGGGATTCCTTTGAGTCAGGTGGGGAAACCGGGCGAAACGAAATCCATTCTGCTCAACAAAGACGGCACCGGTCGAATGTATTACCGATTGGGGTTGAGCTATGCACCGAAAGAAGTAAGGCTCAGTCCGGTGGAAGCTGGATTTACCGTTTCGCGTGAGTACAGCGCGGTTGACGATCCCACCGATGTGAAACGTCTTTCCGCCACCGAATGGCAGATTCGGGCTGGAGCACGGGTCAAAGTCACGGTCACGATGGTGGCGCCCGCTCGCCGCGCTCATGTCGCGCTTAGTTGCCCGCTCCCGGCTGGACTGGAGATTTTGAACCCAGCGCTGGCCACCACGCCGAGATTTCCAGACGACGAAGAACCACCCCGGTTGAACTGGTGGCAACGTTCCTGGTTTGACCATCAAAACCTGCGCGACAACCGGGCCGAAGCGTTCACGGCTTCGCTTTCAGAAGGCGTCTATACTTACAGCTTTTTTGCCGTAGCGACCACGCCAGGAAAATTCCTGGTGCCACCGGCGAAAGCTGAAGAAATGTACGCCCCCGAAACCTTTGGCCGGGGGCAGACCGATGTCGTCGTGATCGGCGAATAATTTCAGAAAGCGGCGTCAAGCCGCCGCACTCCAAATTTTGCCTCTTTTTGCCTATGAAACATTCATTTTGGGCAGTGTGGAGTTTTATATTGCTGTTCGGTTGTGGATTGGGAATAGCCCTGATCCATCCTGGAACAGCCTGTTCGCAAATCAGTCAGCAATCCGGTCAGCCAACCAGGGGACTGCGCTTTCGACTGCATTCTGAGTCAGCACCACCAGTGTCTGCCATCACATCCAGAGCGAAGTCACCGGCAATCTGGTTGGATGCAACCACCAGCACCAACCTGCTCCG
>DAOQNB010000498.1:1130-5255 GCA_035335845.1 Acidobacteriota bacterium
CCGCCGTTACTGAATCTGCCTCGTTTCCGATTTCCTGACAAAATCACGGCTCCACCCCAGGGTCAGGTGACAAAAACGACGATCTTTAGCCCCCAGGCTTCCCTGGCGGTACCTGAAACACCGGGCGCTGGTCCACTCAAAGTGCTGCGATATATGCCACAGGGCGAGGTCGAACAGGCCGTGGCACTCAGCGTTACGTTCTCTCAACCAATGGTGGCGCTGTCTTCGCTCCACGAACTCTCAAAGGTTGAGATACCAGTCAGGCTTTCTCCCCAGCCTCCGGGCAAATGGCGGTGGATCGACACCAGTACCGTACTTTTTGAACCAGACGGGGGACAATTTCCAAAGGCGACAGATTACAAGGTTGCGATTTTGAGTGAAGCCAGGTCACTGGCTGGAAATCAGCTTGGGCAGCCGGTGGAGTGGGAATTCTCCACCCCAGGACTGAAAATCATTCGTTCATACCCTCCCCAACCTGAACCTCAAAACAGCACAGATACCCGGTATTTCAGTGTGTTTGAAAGCCGACAACCTGAGATTTTCATTGAGTTGAACCAGCAAATTCAGCCCCGTGATTTGATTCAAACGCTCTTTATCATGACCTCAACCACACAGATTGCGGTCGAACTGGTTGATCCGGCTGGGCTCAAACTGGATTTCGTTCTTGAATCGTTCATCAAGCAGGCCAAACCTGGATGCTGGATGCTCTTCCGTCCCGTACAACCATTGCCAGACAATGCGTTGATATCAATTTCTATCCTGCCTGGCCGGCATTCCAGTGAAGGTCCGGCGCCACCTCAACCGACACAAACCCTGAGATTTCGTAGCATTCAACCACTGGAGGTATATGAAGGAATCAATGATGATTCAAACTGGTCAGGAATCACTAATAAGGTCATTCAGTTTTCAAACGCGCTGGATAACCATTCGTTTCGACCAGAAATGGTCCAGGTGGAACCTGAGCTGGAAGGAAAAACCGTCACATTAAAGGACAGAATCCTTGAGGTAGGTGGGAAATTTCGTCGTCGCACGACCTATAGCATCACGCTGTCCCCAGAAATTTGTGATATTTACGGCCAGCATCTGGGTAAATCCAAAACAATGCAGATCACCACCCAACGAGCGTCAACTGAGCTTTGGCTACCAGCACAAGACCTACTTACCCTTGATCCCTATGGCCCGCCAGAATTCCCGGTGTTTACGGTCAACGTCAAAACCTTTTCACTCCAACTTTACCAGGTCGAACCATCGGACTGGTATGCCTACCTTGATTTGGGTACAAACCCGGCTGCTTACCGGGGGCAGGTCATCCCTCCGGGTTTGAAAAAAGTGGATCGTCAGGTTGTTCCCAAAAATGACCTGGATCGGCTGGTTGAGACCCGGATTGATTTACATGAAGCACTTTCAGGAAAAGTTGGCCATGTGCTGGCTATCATCAAATGGAACGAATATCCCACGGATCCCAATTATGAAAAAACCCATTTTCTGTGGATTCAAAGCACCAATCTGGCCGCCGATGTGACCAATGAATTTTACCGATTGAGCGTCTGGGTCAATCGGCTTGATACCGGAAAACCAGTTCCAAAGGCAGTTGTGACCCTGTTACCTGAAGGGAAATCGGCTCAAGTTGACCACCATGGACAGGTTCGCTTTCAAGCCTCCACCAAAGAAATTAACAAGGCTGGAACAATTCTGGTTCAGAAAGGTCCTGATAGCGTCATTGTGATTGATAGCGTCAATTTTCATGTTGGAAATCAAAACTGGGGAGGGGGTCAAAGCATTCCCGGCCCTTACTTTACCTGGTACACCGTTGATGATCGGAAACTGTACCGCCCCGGAGAGAGCGTCCATATCAAAGGCTGGGTTCGCCATCTGCTACCTTCTGCCAAAGGAAATATGGGACAGGTCCGTCCGTTTGCCAAACAGGTAAAGTATCGAGTGCTTGACGCATTCCAAACCGAACTGGCGACGGGAACCATCCACCTTTCCCGGTTAGGAGGATTTGAGTGTCAGTTTACCCTTCCGGATTCCTGTCGGCTGGGCGTCGGGCAGGTTGTTTTTGAGCTGGTCACCCGATACAAAAAGGAAGCATATGATACCAAACAAACCACTCATTTCTTTGAAATCGAAGAGTTTCGCCGGCCAGAATATGAAGTACAGGTTGATGTTGCTGATGGTCAGCACGTGATTGGCACCCAGGCCAGCGTCCAGGCCAGCGTTCATTATTTTACTGGGAATACCCTTCCAAACTCACAAGTCAACTGGACGGTCACGGCCATCAGTCAGCCGTTTACACCTCCAACCTGGTACGACTACCAGTTTGGGCAGTGGCAATCCTGGCATACCGCTGAAGAATTCAACCGGAAATACACCGCATCCGAAACCGGCTCTGGTCAGGTGGATGCGAGAGGTCAGCACCAGCTCAAGATTAATCTTGACGCCGTTGAGCCGGTCGTTCCGATGCTGGTCAAGACCGAAGCTTCGGTCACAGATATCAATCGAACCAACATTTCAGGCAGAGCCGAGTTTCTGGTTCATCCGGCAGCTCTGTATGTTGGAATACGAAGTCAGTGGAACTTTGCCGAACGCGGCCAGGACTATCCGGTTGAACTCATCGTGACGGACCCGGAGGGAAAGCTCCAGCCTGACCAGAACATCGAACTCAGCCTGTTTCGGCTTGAACAATCCTCTTTTGAAGGTGAATCAGAAGTGCTGGATCGTCCAATTGCCCAGGCACAGGTCGTTTCGGCCAATCATCCGGTTGTCTGGAAGGCACCGGCCACGGAAAGCGGCTCGTATCAGGTGCGAGCCACCATCTGGGATGATCACAACCGGATGAACCTGAGTGACATTACATTCCTGCAACTCGGAGACTTGAGCCAGTTTAACCAGTTTGCTCGATTTATTGACCCGGAAAGAATTGAGTTAACCGCCAATCAGTCATCCTATCAGCCTGGTGAAACGGCTGAAATCAAGGTCGAGTCGCCATTTGCGCCAGCCGAGGGACTCCTGACCATCTCAAATAGTGGAGTTCTTTCTTCCCGTCGGTTTACTCTGAATTCACGCTCGGAAGTCCTCAAAATTCCGATTACAAAGTCAAATGTGCCAATCCTCAGTATTGTGATTGATCTGGTCGGCACCGCGCCACGGTATGAGGGGAACCAGGGGTCGGTTGTTCCCCCGCGCCCGGCCTTTGCCACTAAAAAGCTTGAACTCCCAGTAAAACCCACCGATCAAACTCTCTCAGTTGCCGTGACCCCAATTTCGACCGAAGTCCAGCCAGGAAAAGAAACAGCCGTGGACCTTGAAATCAAAGATGCCCACGGCAAGCCCGTCAGAGAAAGCGAATGTGCGTTGATCGTGGTGGATGAAGCCGTCTGGTCGTTGACCAAAAATCACATTTCACATCCGCTCGAAATTTTTTACCAATACAATTCCCCGTTTGTCTTTTTCTTTCATTCGCGTCAGACCGTTGCGTTATATCCCTTTGGAAAGTTGGGCCAATCACAACCACCCCAGGGCTCAGAAAATCCGGCGTACGAAGCCTGGAAACTGGTATTGTGGGATGGTTTGAAGCTTCGCAAAATTGACCCCGAGCGATGGAACAACTATCCGCCACCATTTTCCCCTCCGCGCGAAGCCTCTCAAGTATCCACCGCTCCATTTCCCCAACCTGGCAGCTTTGCACCTCAGGTTGTGAACTCACCGTCAACCCCAGTCACACTTCGAAGCAACTTTTCCCCACTTGCGGCTTTTATTGGGTCAATCATCACCGATGCCCAGGGCCGGGCCAGAGCCACCTTCAAAATGCCAGATAACGTCACCCGCTATCACATCATTGCCCTGGCGGCAGCCGGAGAAAATCAATTTGGGAAAGGTGAATCAACCATCACGGCTCGATTACCTTTGATGGTGCGTCCTGCCGCGCCCCGGTTTGTAAACCAGGGAGACCGATTTGAATTGCCAGTGACGATTCATAATCAATCTGATTTTGATGCTGTGGTGAATATCGTTATCCAGTCACACGAACTTGCCTTTCCACAAGGCATCGGCCAGCAGATTTTCGTTCCGTCCAATGACCGGGTGGAACTCCGGTTTCCAGCCGAAGCCAACCAGGTGGGAACC
>DAOQNB010000499.1:0-5252 GCA_035335845.1 Acidobacteriota bacterium
CTTCATTCTTCATTCTTCATTCTTCATTCTTCATTCTTCATTCTTCATTCTCAAGTCTCCGTCGTTCGCCCTTCGCTTTCGGTCATTCAGCACGTCTTTGGTGCGTTTCTGAAACATTCAAGGCTATAATCTGCCATCCACTCAACCACCAATTGAATTCCTCACAATTTCAGGAACGCCGACTATGCGAAAAGCTATTTTGCTGACTCTTTTGATTTTTGCGGGAACTTTATTTCTTATTTCCTATTCCAAACCCTGGCTGCACAAAACGGTTGCGGCCCAATCGAAGCCAAAAGCCCCTACGTTTAACAAAGAAATTGTTCGTATTTTCCAAAAAAATTGTCAGGTTTGCCATCACCCCAACTACATCGCTCCATTCTCACTGATGACCTATGAGGAAGCAAAACCCTGGGCCCAGGCGATCAAAGCCGAAACCCAGGCCAAACGCATGCCTCCCTGGAAAGCGGCATCTGGCTGTGCAACTTTTAATGATGAGCGGATTCTCTCAGCCGAAGAGATTGACCTGATTGCACGCTGGGCCGATGCAGGTGCCCCAGAGGGCAAAGCCAAACATCTTCCACCACCAGTCAACTTCTCTGCCGACTGGTTACTGGGCAAACCGGAGCTTGAGCTGGCTTCTCCAGAAGCGTTTTCGATTCCTGCTTCAGGTGATGATATTTATCAATGCTTTGTGCTGCCGCACAAATTTGATCAGGAGGCCTTCTTGACCGCCTCAGAAATCCTGCCGGATGCGGCTGAAGTCGTGCATCACGTGTTGCTCTTTGTTGATACGTCAGGAGAAGCCGAACGCCTGGATGCTGACGACCCGGCCCCTGGATACACTTCATTTGGTGGTCCGGGATTCATCCCAGCCGCACTTCTGGGCGGGTGGGCACCGGGGAACTTTCCTCGATTTACGCCCAAAGGAATCGGCGTCAAGATTCCGAAAAATTCGCGCATTGTGATGCAGGTGCATTACCATCCTAATGGAACCGCCTTTACCGACCGGACCCGGCTGGGGCTGCATTTTGCCAAAGAGCCGGTTGAGACTGAGCTTCAGGTGTTACCCCTTGTCAATCCATTCTTCAAAATTCCAGCCGGCGCCGCCAGCCACGAAGTCAAAGCCGTTATGACGGTTCCCTTTTTCTGGAATATCAAAGTTTTGGGCATTACACCCCACATGCATTTGCTGGGAAAAAGCATTCAGGTCGAAGCCAGACTCCCTGGTGGTGAAAAAATTTGCCTGGTGAATATTCCCGCCTGGGATTTCCGCTGGCAGGGCACCTATGCCTTCAAGGAACCAATCACGCTCCCTGGCGGCACAATCATTACGGCAACCGCTATCTATGACAATTCAATGGCCAACCCGCTCAATCCAAACAATCCGCCGAAGCAGGTTGAATGGGGCGAACAGACCACTGATGAAATGTGTCTCGTTTTTATGAATTATGTGTCTGCCTGGACCGACAAATCACCCAATCAGAAAGCCAGATACCAGGAAGTTGACCCGATTCAGGCTATGATTGCTGACCAGCCTCCAATCAAAATGGGTGGCGTTGACATCATGCAACAGGCCAAATTAAAAATGGCCTCCAGCCTTCTGTTTAGCTCGCCGGTTGAAATGTACAACTGGGCTGACGCCTTCCGACCCGAAGTGTCGAAGTCCAAAACTCTTCCCTGGCAGAAATATTTTGGGAAAGACAGTGCGGTTTCCAAAAAACCCGCCTGCTGTCATTGAATCCATCCCTGCTCACACTGGTTTTATTTCAAAAAAAGGCTGTATGGAATGTACCCAATCATTCCATACAGCCCACTTGCTTGTACGAGACGAACACCGTTGTCAGAGCCGGCCTCTGCAAGCCAGGCTCCTGTGCCTCATTCGGTTGAGGCAGATCCTTTTTGCTCTAAAGCCGAGTGCATCGCATGCCACGGGAGACTGGCACATTTGACCCGCACCGGAAAATGACTGACGTTTGAAAAAATCGCCAGCCGGCCCAGATGATGCGCTTCGGAATTCACATTCAGCTCGCCTTTGACCATTTTGTGAAATTCGTGAAACAGTAATTCGGCCTCGTCTTTGGGTTTTCCCTTAATAAAAGCCGTCATCATCGAGGCTGAAGCTTTGCAAATCGCACATCCCACACCAGTGAAAGTAATGTCCTTGATCACCGGTCCATCCAGGTTGATAAAGACGGTTATCTGATCACCACAGAGCGGGTTGTGCCCTTCGCACATGCACGTTGGATTTTCAAGCGCCTTAAAATTCCTGGGATTCTTGTTGTGATCGAGAATGACCTGCTGGTACAACTCGTTGTTGTAGCTCGACATTTAGCTAAATACCTCTATCGTTTTCAGAATCGCTTTGGCCAGTTCATCAATTTCCTCTCGGGTATTGTAGAAAGAAAACGACGCCCGAGCCGTGGCGGGAACGCCAAACCGTTTCATCACCGGCTGGGCGCAATGGTGACCAGCACGAATGGCAACTCCTTCTTGATCAAGGAAATGGCCAATATCGTGTGGATGAATGCCATCTAAAATAAAGGAAATAATCGCCGCTTTGTGGGCTGCTGTCCCAATAAGCTTCACCTGTGGAATTGCCGACAGCACCTGGGTGCCGTATTCCAACAATTCGTGTTCATACGCCTGAATGCGATCCAGGCCAATTCCAGTCAGGTAATCAATGGCTGTCCCCAGACCGATGACTTCGGCAATCGCAGGGGTGCCAGCTTCAAACTTATGTGGAATCGGAGCATAGGTCGTTTTTTCAAACGTGACCGATTCGATCATATCCCCACCGCCCAGAAATGGATTCATCTTTTCAAGCAGGTCAGCCTTGCCATACAAAATCCCAATCCCTGTCGGACCAACCGCTTTATGGCCTGAAAACGCATAAAAGTCGCAGTCCAGGTCCTGAACGTCAACCTTCATATGTGGTGCGGCCTGAGCGCCATCCACCAGGAATGGGATATTTTTGGCGTGGGCCAGTTCGATCATGTGCTTGATCGGGTGAATGGTCCCAAGCGCGTTGGAAACGTGCCCGACACATACAATTCGGGTGCGGTCAGTGAGCAGTTTTTCATATTCTTCCAGGATCAATTCACCCTGGTCATTGACCGGGATCACCCTTAGCGTCGCCCCCTTTTCAGCACAAATCATTTGCCAGGGCACAATGTTGGCGTGGTGTTCGGTGGCTGAAATCAGAACTTCGTCTCCGGCTGAAATAAATTTTGCGCCATAGCCACGGGCCACCAGATTGATCGCTTCGGTTGTGCCACGTGTGTAGATAATCTGCCGGGTTGATGGAGCGTTTAAAAACCGGGCGGCCACTTCGCGGGTGTGTTCATAGGCAATGGTGGCTTTTTCAGAAAGTTTATGGATGCTGCGCCGCACGGTCGCATATTCTTCTGAATAATATCGGCTGATGCGGTCAATTACGACGTGCGGTTTCTGGCTCGTGGCGGCATTGTCCAGATAGACCAGCGGTTTCCCATTCACCTGCTGTCTGAGCATTGGAAAATCAGCCCGAATGTGTTCGACATTAAACGTGGGCGGTTCAGCCACCGCCAAAGAATTTTGTGCAACTGCCATATCACTTAGTCTCCAAAAGTCTTCTCGAAGTATGAATTATGAATTTGTTCTTTGATTGAGAAGAAAGCATGTGCGCTGTTCTTCATTCTCAATGCTTCATTCTTCATTCTTCACTCTTCGGTCAGGGTTCTTACCCGCGTCCGGCAATGCGGGTTGAAATGGCCCGGCCCAGTCCTGATTTGATGGATTCAATCTTGATCCGATCTACAACTTCCTGAGCAAAAGCAAAAGTCAACATGGTTCGGGCCTGTTCCAGTGGAAGCCCGCGACTCAGTAAATAGAAAATTTCGTCTTTGTTGAGCTGACCAACGGTAGCGCCGTGGCTGCATTTGACGTCATCAGCAAAAATTTCAAGCTGTGGTTTGGTGTCAACACGGGCACTGGTTGAAAGCAGCAAATTCTTGTTGGTCTGGTTGGCGTTTGTTCCCTGGGCGTCGGTTCGGACCCATACTTTCCCATCAAACACGCCACGTGCCTTATCATCCAGCATTCCTTTGTAGAGAATCTGGCTGGTGCAGTTCGGATGAGCATGGTCAACCGATAAATGCACATCCGCCAGTTGTTTCCCGCTCACGTAATATAACCCCTGCAATGCACATTCGCCGCCGGGAGCCGTAAACGCGACATCAATCTGGTTGCGGGAAATCTGACCGCCGAGCGCAAAAGAATAGCCGTTGAGCACCGCCGCCTGCTGGATTCGAGCCCTGGTATTGGCAATATGGTAGGCGTTCAGGCTTTCTTTCTGGACTTTGTAGTGCTCCAGGATGGCACCGTCTTCAAGCACAATTTCAGTGACGACATTGGTCAGGTAAGGACGTTCGCCAAACCGGCCTGATTCATCATCGAGCGCCAGGTAGTTTTCAACCACCGTCGCGATGCTGGCCTGCTCAGCAACGATGAGCACCCGTGGGAACGTCGCCTGAAAATCAGCCGCGTGATCTGAGACGAAAAACAAATTGATTGGTGTCTCAACTACTTTGCCTCGCGGAATATAAATCACCACCGCATCACCCATCAGGGCGGTATTGAGCGCAGTAAACCCATTCTGATCTGGAGTGGCGACCTGCCCAAAGTATTTTTGGACTGCTTCCGGATGCGTTTGACAGACATCAGCCAGCAGACCCACAACACATCCTGCTGGGAGAACTGGGAACGCGGAGAGTTCGTGGTTGAGCCGTCCATTGAGAAACACCAGCCGGCTGGATTCAGCTTCAGGATAAAACGGGATGAGCTTTGAAACGGCTTCAACGTGCCCGGCAACACCTGGCGTAAATGCCTGTTTGGCAACCGGTGCGATATTGGTGTATTTCCATTCTTCATCCCGAATGGTCGGAAACCCAATCCGTTCAAAAGCCGCCACACCCGCCGCACGCAAATCAACCAGCCAGCGTGGTGACGTTCCGGCTTCAGCCGTCGCCACCGCTTCAAAAATGGCTTGATACAAATGTTTTTGTTTTGACAGTTCAGGAGTCATAAATCCCTTTTAAATGAAGAATTGAGAATGAAGAATGAAGAAATTTAGCTGGGCTATTCAATCATTTTATGAAGTTTCAGTTTTGAAATTCTTTAAGAAGCCACAAGAATCAGGAAAAAGCTTTGAATCAGGTAGCTTCTTCATTCTTCATTCTTCATTCTTCATTCTTCATTCTTCATTCTTCATTCTT
>DAOQNB010000500.1:0-5246 GCA_035335845.1 Acidobacteriota bacterium
CCCGGAACCCGGAACCCGGAACCCGGAACCCGGAACCCGGAACCCGGAACCCGGCCTTTCCGTCACTCTGCCGCTGGTTCAAGAACCACATCACGCGGGCGGCGTTGCGGGTCAAGCCGGGTGCTGATTTTAGAGCGCACAAGATGAGCCGCTTCATACGATTTCACTTTTACTTCTTTAGGTGTGGCGGTAAAGATCTGTGGCTCGTGAAAGTAAACCCGGAGCTTGCCAGGTCGAGGCAATGTCCGGTTAATCGGCCAGACTTCGTGAGCACCGCTGAGCGTTACCGGGACAACCGGCACCTGCATTCGAATCGCCAGCCGAAAGGCACCGGCTTTGAACTCGTCAATCGTGCCCGAAACGCAACGCCCTCCTTCAGGGAAGATCATCAGGGCTTCACCATCAGCCAGAAGTTGCTGCGCCCGGCGAAAAGCCGATTTATCAACCGGGGTGTCCTGGTCCACCGGAAAACAGTTGAAAAACCAGAGCATCGGACGCAGATAGGGGTATCGAAAGACCTCGCTCCAGGTCATGTAGTGGAGCACTCGCGGTATACCACACCCAATCCAGAACGGATCCAGGTAGGCCACATGATTGGGGGTCAAAATGACCGGCCCCGTTTTGGGTATATTTTCAACGCCATAAAATTCAATTTGGAAAAACGGATGAAACACCGCCCGGAAAGCAGGTCGGAGACAATGCTGGATGAGAAGTGAACGGACTCTCACAGTGGCGAATTCTCCTTCGGTTTTCAAAATTGAGTTGGAATTGAAAAGGGTGACCAAAGAAACGAGGCGGAATTGTAGCGAAATGTTGCCAGGGCAACAACTCCCATTGCTCCTTAACTTCCAGCCGCAGTCTTACTGAATTATAAGCCCGCTCACTGTGTCCTGTTGCACGCGACTTGCTCTGATATAGCAGAGTTGGTTGAAATTAAATTTATATTGAACCGCCCATGACACACCATTCCCTGTCTGCATCTGTCACACACC
Source organism: Acidobacteriota bacterium (assembly GCA_035335845.1). Lineage (GTDB taxonomy): Bacteria > Acidobacteriota > Blastocatellia > Chloracidobacteriales > Chloracidobacteriaceae > JACQXX01. The sequence continues at coordinate 993 of DAOQNB010000500.1, forward strand.
TTGAACTTGGCCAATGGGGAGAAGGTCTGGCGACCAGCTACCTCAAACAGAATGGCTATCAGATTATCGCCCGCAACGTTACCCTGCCCCTGGGCCGAACACCAGAAGGCACGCCCATCACTGGCGAACTCGACATCGTTGCCCTTGATGGTCAAACCCTGGTGTTCGTCGAAGTCAAAACCCGCTCGTCAGACGAACTGGCGCTCCCGGAAGCAGCCGTCACTCCCGCCAAACAACGCAAACTGGCCCGAACCGCCAGACGCTATCGCCGGCTGATTGGGCCAGTTGATGTGCCATATCGCTTTGATGTGGTGAGTATCGTGGCGTCAGGTCAGGTGGCGCCGAAGATCAAATTGTTGAAAAATTTTTTTGAGGTGGCTACTGCGAATTAGCAAAAAAGTGCGGCACCGATTTTGAAAGCTCGCCTTCCAGAAACTGTTCAATCGCTCGTGGGGTATCGAGTTCCATCACGCGTGTCACCAGTCGCTCAGCTTCTGAAACTCGAACGCTACGCACCAGCCGCTTGATATTTGGAATGGCTGACGGCGACATGCTGAAGTTGCGCAACCCCAGACCCAGCAACACCACGGCACAGGTTGGGTTAGCGGCCATTTCGCCACAGATTTGCACCAGCGTTCCGGCAACTTTCCCAGCGTCAACCACCTGTTTCAGACTCCGAATCACCGCCGGGTGGAGCGGTTCATACAGATGGGCCACTTGCGGATTGGCACGATCAACCGCCAGCGTATGTTGAATCAAATCATTGCTGCCAATACTGAGAAAATCGGCTTCCCGTGCCAGCAGGTCAATAATCATGACCGCCGAAGGAATTTCCACCATCACGCCAACCGGGAGATGCGCCGCATGAGGGATTCGAGCCTGTTCCAGTTCAGCTTTGACTTCGGCAATCAACTGACGCGCCGCCCGAACTTCACTCACACAGGAAACTTTCGGGAGCATCACGCTCAACCGACCATAGGCGCCGGCACGGAAGATTGCCCGCAACTGATCCCGGAAAATCTCTTTGGATTTGAGCGTAAACCGGATGCCCTGTAAGCCAAGCGCCGGGTTGCGTTCTTCCCCAAACAAATCGCTGGCTTTGATTTTATCGCTTCCCAGGTCAATGGTTCGGATCACAACCCCTTCGGGTCCAGTTGATTCAACCAGTTGGCGATACACCTGAAACTGTTCCTCTTCGGAAATCAACCGGGGGAGTTCATTCAAAAAGATAAATTCAGATCGAAATAACCCGATACCATGCGCACCAGATTTTTGCAGCGAGGGTAGTTCTGAGACCAGTTCCAGGTTGGCCCGCAAGACACAGGTTTCACTATCGAGGGTAATCGCCGGCAGGCTGGCATGTTCGAGAACATCCCGCTTTTGGCGCTCATCCTGATCCAATCGGTTTTGATAGTGGCGGCGCGTGGCATCGGTTGGATTCAAAATAACGCAATCGTGCGTGCCATCCACAATAATCGGATCACCTGTGTGAACCTGGGCCGCAAAACTCCCCAATCCCAGCACCGAAGGGACACCAAGGCTACGGGCAATAATTGCCGTGTGCGAGGTCCAGCCCCCGGCATCGGTCGCAATCCCCAGCACATTGGTCAAATCAAGTTCGGCGAGGACCGTCGGCAGCAGGTCTTCGGCCACCACCACCGATGGCTGGGTCAGGTGCAGGTTGTTCGTCCGACGACCTGAAAGAACATCAATCAGCCGATTGGCAACGTCTTCGATGTCGCTGGTGCGTTCGCGCAGGTATTCATCCTGGATTGACTCATAGGCGGAAAGCCACTTCGAGACAGCCAGTTTGACGCCCCATTCGGCATTGACCTGATTTTCGTTGATTTGTTCTTCGATGCTCTTAACCAGAAGTGGGTCTTCAAGCATGAGAATATGCGGATCCAGAATGTAGCCGTGACTGACACCAAACTCACGCTGCATGCGTTGTTTGATCCGTTCCAGGTGATGACGTGCCACCTGGACAGCCCGCTGCAACCGTTTGATTTCGTGGGGGATTCGGTTTGGGAGGATTCGGACAAAGAGCGCCTGCCGTCCATGAGCATCCATCCGCACTGCCGTCCCAATCGCAATGCCAACCGAAACGCCCAGTCCCTGGACACGCTGTTCGACTTGCTCTGGGCGGCTAGTAGACATCGGTTTCTTCTCCAAACTTATCCCACACCAGTTTGGCCAGAGCATGCACAGCGGCGGCTTCATCTTCGCCAGATGCCGATATTGACAACTCAGTCCCCATCGGAGCCGCTAAGAAAATGACGCTCAGGATACTTTTACCGTCAGCACTATTCCCGGTATCGGTCCGGGTCACGGTAATTGCACTCTTGAACTGGTTGGCGAGGTTGACAAGTCGGGCAGCCGCGCGGGCGTGCAACCCAAGTCGATTGACAATGAGCACTCGAAGTTCTTTTGACACGGTTTCTTTACCCAGCCAGCACCAAAGCTACAAAAAGTTTTCGCTCCGGCAAATCCGACTGGTTCCCCTTGAGACAACCACCGACGGGAATTATGAATTATGAATAAATTATGAATTATGAGAGTGTGTGCCATTTCATATTGCCTCAAATGGCTTTATTTCTTCATTCTTCATTCTTCATTCTTCATTCCATTCGGGTATTGGTTCAAAATTTCAAAGAAAGTCATCTGGACGCCGCCATCACTTGAAAGCGACAAAAGGGTGAAGGGTGACTATTTTTCTTTTTCAGCCGTCTTTTTTCCCATCAGTTCACTGGCCAGGTAGATGTTTTTTTGCCCCTGGTCACGCACTTTGCGGGCAATGTCAACCAGGGATTCGTCCCCGTCTTGCGCCGCCAGCTTGATAACCATCGGCAAATTCACGCCGGTTATGATTTCGATGGGGGTTGACCCGCTGTAGGTCATCACCAGATTGGTTGGCGTTCCGCCAAACATATCGGTTAAAACTACAACGCCAGCCCCACGATTGGTGTCGTCAACAGCCTTCGCAATCGTGCTTCGGGCCTGTTCCACATCGTCATGCCAGCCAATGGAGACCGCCTGAATATGGTTAATTTCACCAACCACCATTTCAGCCGCACTCAACAATTCATTGGCCAACTGACCGTGCGTCACAACAACACCTCCAACATGTGGCATAGTGGCATAGCTCCCTTTTCTAATATGTGAATCGTATGTAATCAAACTGCAACCAATATCATAACTTCGCCGCAGAATGCTAGCCGCCCTTTCGGAGCATCACAGGTTTTCGGCATGATTTTTTCAGCTCAACTGGACCAACCCAAATTCTGGCTGAATTTTTCGTTTCTAAAATGTAAAATTCGTCATAAACATAGAACAACCAACGCTTTCAGCTCTTTTTTGATCTCACTGCCACACCTCTTCTTTCCGCTTCAAACCGACCAGACTCAACTTCATAAAGGACCATTTCAGGCTATGCGCTTCCCCACCTTTTGCTGTCTTTGCGGACTGATTTTCCTGTTGCTTTCCGGGCCGGTATTTGTGGTTTCCGGGCAGCGTGCCGTTCAAAAAAACAAGCCGGATCCGTTTAAACCGCTGCACAATGTAGCGTGTTGTGTCACGGTTGAACCGGATACATCACTGTGTGCGATCAACACCAATGAGGGTGCGTACTGGTTTTTGACTGGGGGTTCATACCTCAACTCAAAAGCCATCATGGCGTCCGAAGTGCACCCATCGTCTTCAGTTGACGCGCTGGATGTTTCGCCCGATGGGAAATACCTGGCGGTCACCCATCACGGCGAAGGCCACCTCTGGCTCTATGTGCTCGATTTGCCACGACTCCTGGCAGATGAGTCCAAATATGTCGTGGTGCAGGAAATCAACCCGTATCCCGGCGGAGTCTATGTGACGTCGCTCGATCAGTCATTCCTCTATTTTGAAAGCGATTGGGCCATGCATCGGCGGGTTCAGGGAGAAACGGCACTGATGGCACCGTCAGAACTCGCCTTATTGAAGCTGGAAAAGTTCCGGATGGATTTAAAAACCGGTCAGGTGACACCGATTGACCCAAAACTCAACGACCTGGGCAGCTATTACGGAGCGGCGCTGGTCAACCCCCAAACGGGAACATCTGATAGAAGGTACACGGTGTTGCCGGCGCTGGCCTTCCTGAAAGAAAAATCCAGCCTTCCCTTTTTGAAACAGGCGCTGAAGCAAAAATCAAACGAGCCACTCCGGGGGGAGATTGAAGCCTTGATCGAAGCCCTTTCAAAATAGTGTGGAGTGCGGTGGCTTGAC
>DAOQNB010000501.1:0-2484 GCA_035335845.1 Acidobacteriota bacterium
AAAAAGCGACCCCCAGTCAACCCTGAACCCTGAACCCTGAACCCTGAACCCTGAATCCTAAAACCATGTTTGACTTACTCAAACTCTCAGAAATGCTCTCGCAGATATCACAACCACCCGAGGTTGCCAAAACCCCCTCGAAGGTCGTGTATCGTGAAAACAAGCTCCGGGTTCTCTATTACCTGCCAAAAGTCAAAAAGACGCACTCGGTACCGATTCTGATTGTTAACTCACTGATCAATAAATACTATATCCTTGATTTGATGCCAGGGAAGAGTTATGTCGAGTATCTGGCCAATCAGGGATTTCGTGTGTATATGATTGATTGGGGAGAGCCAGACGATCACGATTCCCACCTGACGCTCGAAGACCATATCAATAAATATCTGGTCAATATCACCCGTGCAGTGCTGACCCACGCTGGCGCTGAGCAAGTCTCAATGATCGGCTACTGTATGGGCGGAACGATGGCGCTGATGTATGCCGCCCTGCATAAACAATTTCTCAAGAATCTGATCCTGCTGGCCACACCGGTGGATTTTCATAACGATTCGCTGTTGAGTACCTGGGCCCAGCCAGAGTATTTCAATGTTGATCAATTTATTGACCGCCATGGGAATGCCCCGGTTGAAATTCTGAAAAGCACCTTCATGATGCTCAAGCCCACCAAGAATGTCACCAAGTATGTCCACCTGGCCGAAAATCTTCATAATGAAGAGTATGTCAAAATGTTTCAGGCATTTGACTACTGGGTTAATGACGCCGTTGCCGTTCCTGGTGAGACATTTCGAAAGTTCATCAAAGACACCTATCAGCAAAACCTGCTTCGCCAGAACAAAATGAAGCTTGGCCGCAAACTCATCAAGCTCAAAAATGTGACCTGTCCCCTGCTCAACGTGGTGGCTGAGCACGATGATATTGTTCCGCTCAGTTCGTCAACGGTGGTGATGGATCTGGTTGGCAGTCAGGAAAAAGAAGAAATTCGCGTGAAAGGCGGTCACCACGGAATTTCGGTTGGCCCAGGCGCGATCAAACTTGTCTGGCCTAAAACAGTGGAATGGCTTGCCAACCGTGAGTGAAACGGAACCACACACATAGGCGGATGGCCTTCATCCAAAGTTTTCCGCCTCCTGTCTTCACTTCGAAGTAACACCAATTTGCAATGAAATCCTCGTCTTAGCAACCAGTTAAATAATTCAACCGAATAAACTTAGCGAACAATTGACGACTGACGGCTGACGACAAACTGGTATAATGATTGACTCGTGCTCACGGGTAGGATATATGGCGGAGTACTGCGGAGCATTCTGGTTACCCACACCATACAACTCGGAGTACGTTCATGTCGCAACACACCATTCAAGATACCGATCCTCCCCCGTTTACATTTACGATTCCAATGACCGGAAGTTATACAACTGCATCAGGTACAGTAACTTGTAACTATCCTGGTTATATTGTTTCAACCATAAAAGTGTATATGAATGATGCCCTTGTCGGCAACATTCCGCCAGATCAGACCGAACCACTTGATTACTCTGGCGAAACACTGCCGGTTACCGTTGAAATTCAGGTCAAACTCAAACCCATCGCTCCACCCGGGACCACTGTGGAATACTCTGATGAAGAAGATCCGGGGCCCGAGCCAGGCCAGTTACTCAACACGGTTTCGATCAAGAAGAAAGTTCCAAATCTTCCACCCGTCACAGACCTGCTCTATTGTTTATCAACTCTCACTTGACTCTGGCTAACACAAAGACGACAGCTATTCTGTCTTCCAGCATTTCAGATAATGATTTCTGTTCAGAGTTCAAGCTTCAGCTTGTGAAAATCTTTCCTGTGCAGCATTCAAGCTGTTGATTTGACTTGAGTTGGTTAATTCGTTTGATGAAAGCAAGCTGAAGCTTGAACTCTGAACCTTTTCAGAAAGAGATCTGAACTTCTTTCCTTGTTTGAAAAGCACACGCCCGCTGTCTCCGCCATCGAATTGCAATATAAAGCTGAAATACTTCCCGCGTTCACACACTCCAAAGTAGAAATAAAAAAGCCCCTAAGGAACATTTTCTTTTATGCTGAGCTGTCTTTACCGTCAGGTCTGTCTATTGTGTATTGGCTTTCTCGTGTTGGATGGGTCCCCCCACCAGGCTCTGGTTCATCGCGCGTTCCCTCCAAATCAAATCGGAACAATACTTTCCGAGCAGGATCCAACTCAATTGGCAATTGAAAAGCTCCTTGGGGAAGCTGAGCAACTCCTTCAGTCAGGAAAATATGATCAGGCCCTTCCGCTGGCACAACAAGCCGTGGAAGAAAGTGAAAAAAACCTGGGGTCAGCCCATCCTCTTTTGGCAACCAGTCTCAACCTGCTGGCTGAAATCTATCGAAGTAAAGGCGAGTATGTTCAGGCTGAGCCTTTGTATCTCAGGTCACTCAAAATCAAGGAGAAAGTATTTGGGGCTGATCATCTGGAGGTTGCCACCAGTCTCA
>DAOQNB010000501.1:2584-5246 GCA_035335845.1 Acidobacteriota bacterium
AAAATCAAGGAGAAAGTATTTGGGGCTGATCATCTGGAGGTTGCCACCAGTCTCAATCATCTAGGAACGCTCTATAAGCAGAAAGGCGATCTTGCCCAGGCCGAGCCATTTTATATCAAAGCCATGGCAATAAGAGAAAACACATTAGGCCCGGATCATCTGGATGTCGCGCAAAGCCTCAACAATCTGGGAACGCTCTATAAAGACAAAGGTGATTATGGTCGGGCTGAACCGTTGCTGGTTCGGTCGGTGACGATTTATGAAAAAGCCCTTGGTCCCAACCATCCGGATGTCGCCACCAGCCTCAACAATCTGGCCACAATTTATCTGGACAAAGGCGATTATGTCCGGGCTGAGGCGTTATCTGTACGCGCATTGACGATTTTTGAGACCGTTTTTGGCGCCAACCACCCAATTGTGGCTCAAAATCTGCACAATCTGGCGGAGTTGTACCGGGCCAAAGGCGACTTTGCCCAGGCGGAACCGCTGTTGGTGAGATCATTGTCAATTTTTGAGAAAGCTTTGGGGCCAGAACACCCGTATGTGGCCTATAGTCTCAACAACCTGGCATTGATCTATTATCACAAAGGGGATTACGCCCAGGCTGAACCACTCTATACACGAGCTCTGGCAATTTTTGAAAAAGCCCTGGGGCCAGATCACCCAAATGTGGCCCACACGTTGAACTGCATGGCGTTGCTCTATAAGGACAAAGGCGATCTTGCCCGGGCAGAACCGCTCTATGCCCGGTCGCTGGCCATTTCGGAGAAAGTTTTGGGCGCCGACCACCAGGAAGTTGCCTATAGCCTGAACAATCTGGCCGTTGTCTGCACCGCCAGAGATGATTTTTCCCAGGCTGAACCGCTCCTGGTCAGAGCCCTGGCGATTTATCAGAAAGCACTTGGGCCGGACCATCAGTCAGTTGCCTACACATTCAATAATCTGGCTCAACTCTATGACGCCAAAGGCGATTTTGCCCGGGCTGAATCACTTTATCTTCAGGCAACGACGATCTATGAGAAAGCACTCAGCAGTGATCATCCAAATGTTGCCAGTTGCCTCAACAACCTGGCGTTACTCTACAAAAAGAAAGGTGAGTATGCCCGGGCCGAACCACTGTTGATGAGATCGGCAACCATCCGAGAAAAAGCGTTGGGATTGAACCATCCGGATGTTGCCCAAAGCCTCACGGGTCTGGCGAGTCTATTCCTGGTCAAAGGCGATATTAACCAGGCGGTTCGCTACCAATCACGTGGGAATGAAGTCAGCGAACAAGATTTAGTACGAAACCTGATTTCTGGATCTGAGCGCCAAAAACTGCTCTACCTCAACCAGACAGCAAAAAATACAGATATCACTCTTTCGATCAATATCCAGTCAGCGCCGCAGAATCCAGAGTCCCGGCAGGCAGCTTTAACGGTGATATTGCGGCGCAAAGGACGGGCACTCGACGCATTGACATCAGAAATTGAGACATTGCGTCGCCAGCAAGATCCACAAACCCAAAAACTGTTGGGTGACTATGCAAAACTGGTTGGTCAAATCTCAGTTTTGACCCTGCGTGGCCCTGACAAAAAGAATCTGGAGACACATCTTGCCTCGCTGCATTTGCTGGAAATAGAAAAAGAAAAGCTTGAAAACGAAATCGGTCAACGGAGCAAGGAATTTCAGGTTCAAACCGTCCCGATCACCGTGGCAGAAGTACAAAAGCATATTCCGCCAGACACGGTCCTGGTCGAATATGCGGTGTATCAGCCATATGACGCCAAAACCGATCAATTTGGGAATGCCCGCTATGTGGTCTATGTGCTTGACCACAACGGAACCATCAATTTTGCTGATTTGGGTGAAACCGAACCGATTGACCAGCTTGTAACCCGGCTCCGTCAGGATTTGAGCCATCCGAAGGCAGCCAAAAGCCGTCAGGTCCGACTGGTATCACAGTCCCTGGATCAACTGGTGATGAAGCCAGTTCGGGCGCTGGCTGGGAAAGCAACCCATTTGCTGATCTCACCAGACGGGGCACTGAGTCTGGTTCCATTTGCTGCCCTGGTGGATAACAAACGAAAATACCTGCTCGAAAACTACCGCCTGACCTATTTGACCAGCGGACGAGATTTGTTACGCCTGGCTGTAAAAATTGAAAACCAGCAGCCACCACTGATTATCGCTGATCCGGATTATTCAGACGGCAAAGGCCCAATGCTGGTCGGAAGGCAATATGCTCCGTTATCGCGGCTGATTGGAACGAAACTTGAAGCTATCTCCTTAAAAAGCCTCTTTCCAAATGCTGATCTCAAAATGCAGGCTGAGGCAACCAAACTGGCTCTCAAGAATGTTCACCAACCTGAAATTCTCCACATTGCCACCCATGGGCGCTTTCTGGAAGATACCCTGGAGCCTCCATCCCAGAGAGGTGAACGACCACTCGTGGCAAGCGAGTCAAACATTGCTCCTGAACGACTCAAAGTTGAAAACTCACTGCTGCGGTCATGGCTGTTTTTTGCCGGTGCCAACCGGGGAGGAAATACTGAGGGCGACGGCACCATGACAGCACTTGAAGCCGCCCAGCTTGACTTGTGGGGTACCAAGCTCGTCGTGCTTTCCGCCTGTGAGACCGCTGTCGGAGAAACCAAAACCGGTGATGGGGTCTATGGCCTGC
>DAOQNB010000502.1:0-5237 GCA_035335845.1 Acidobacteriota bacterium
GGTACGTTCTGGGAAATTTGTGTGTTTGGAAGCGAAGAAATCTGGCGACCTGAGCATGCCAGCAACCCGGCGCTGGCCACCACACTAAAAACAAGCCAGATCATTCCAATCAGATATATTGAGTGAGCCAACTGCGGTTTTTTCATACTTTTTGTCATTCGTCATTCTCAATTCTTCATTTCCGTTGTGGCGCTTGAGTTGCTCTAGAAAGAGAAATTCTCTTTCTTTTGGAGTCATAGCAAATGAAGTTCCTGGTCCCATTTTTCCTGGCAGTATTTTTAGTGGTCGCCGGTCTGGCGGCAAAATTGAGAAAATCTCCAGTCACGTTGCCCTATCCGGCCCCGGTTTCTCAAAAGAACAAACACCATCAAAATTTAAATCGGGCTGAAGAAATTAAATTCATTGAGCCGCTTCCGGTGACTGTTTCACCTCAACCAGTTCAGGTGATTGAGAAACAACCTGCGCAATTCAAAAAATATCAGGACCTTTCACCTTCCGAGCAGGAAGATTTTATCGAGCAACAGGCCCGACGGGTGACGCGGATGATCGGCAACCGTGAAGCGGTCTTTGACCGCGATGTCGTGCGCTGTATCAAGCATTCTGTGGATGGCTATGCCCGCCGGATGAACAGTCGGTCTGATCGCCTGTGGGGCGAAGACCTCAATCGGCTTTTTGAACGGGCCGCCACCCGGTACGCCCCAGGGATTTGCGCTGCCTTTCTGGCTGAAAACGTGCCGCCGGTGGTTGGGTTATATCTCGCCATGATTGAAAGCGAATACCACGAATGTCTCACCAGCCCGGTCGGCGCCCAGGGAATGTTCCAGTTCATGCCCGACACGGCGCGCGGGTATGGACTTGATCCTGGTCAACGGTGTCAATGGCCGCTGGCCGCACGCGCTTCGGCTCGCTATATGCGTGACCGGATGAATGAATTTGGCACCGATTCCACGAGTGTGGCACTGGCCATTGCCGGGTACAACCGCAGCCCTAATTCAGTGTTTCGGGATCTTGAAAAAATCTTGAAGGATCAGCGGTCAGAACGAAGTTTCTGGTCACTGTTGGCCAATTCCTCCCAACTGGATCATTATTTCCAGAATGAAAATTCCCGGTATGTGCCCAGGTTTTTTGCGGCGGCAATCATCGGAGAAACCCCCTGGGCTTTTGGATTATCAATAAACCCGTTGTCCACCTATCGTGAAAACGAAGCTGAAAGCGGCGTCAAGCCGCTGCACTCCACATCAGAAAGACCAGACTTTTTTCTAAAGATCCATCTCTTACAGGAACTTCCCCCATCCTCATTTTAATTTCGAATGCACTCTCTGGTGAATTTTTATGCGTAAAGGACTCAATCAACTGGTCTGTCTGATACTGGCCCTGTCGTTTTTAGCTTCAACAACCTGGGTTGGCCCAACTGAAGCCAAACAATCCCAATCCTATGATTTCACTCGGGTTGATACCCTGTTGCAAAGCTCGCTTTCTGAAATTGGTGGCACCGGTTGTGCGCTCATTCTGATCCAGGATGGGAAAGTAATTTACCGGAAGGCGTTTGGGAATTTTTCTGAAAACCAGGTCGTGCCAATCGCGTCTGCTACCAAATGGCTGTCCGGGGCGGTCATTATGGCACTGGTGGATCAAGGCAAAATTTCACTTGATGATCCAGCCGCCAAATATCTTCCGAATTTCACGGGTGATAAAGCCAATATCACAATTCGGCAAATGTTTTCACATACGTCGGGGCTGCCAGGGGATTCTGATTGTACTCGCGACCGGAGCGGAACACTGGCCGAATGTGTTGATGAAATTGCACTTGTGCCACTGCTTGCTCCCCCTGGCTCGCAATTTTATTACGGAAGTTGTTCGATGCACACCGCCGGCAGAATCGCTGAAATTGTCACCGGGAAATCGTGGGATGAAGTCTTTCAGGACACAATTGCCGGGCCACTTGGCATGACCCGCACTGACTATGAAGGACTTGGTCGAACTGACAACCCACTGATTGCAGGAGGGGCACGGTCATCAATTGACGATTACAGCCGTTTCCTGCAAATGATTTTGAATCGCGGGGTTTTTGAAGGAAAACGAGTTCTTTCCGAAGCCGCAGTCGCTGAAATGCTGAAAGATCAAACCTTTGGCGTGCCGTTGGTCGGGACACCCTATGCCAATTATTCAAATCTGGACCCGAATCTTCCGCTCACCCGTTATGGCATCGGTCACTGGCTGGAAGTGGTTGACCCGGCAACGGGTGCCGTCGTGGAGCATAGTTCACAAGGTGCTTTTGGATGCAGTCCCTGGATTGATTACCGGCGCAATCTGGTCGGCGTCTTCCTGACGTTCAGTGTGCTCAACCGGGTCATGCCAACTTACCTCAAACTCAAAGACACCATTCATTCAATCGTGCCGGCTTCAACCGCTGATCTGATCGTGCCGGTTGTGTCTGACGTCACGACGTCAAAAGCCAAGGTTTTCCGCCCGAAAGATCCGATGATTGAGATTCGCTGGAAGTCAGTTGACAACATCGGTGTGGTAGGTCACGACCTTTCCTATGCCTCAGATGGCACGTCGTTTTCAACTGCCGTAGCGACAGGTTTATCCGGTGAACTACAAACTTACACCTGGACGATTCCACCCAGCCTGCCCCGCTCAAAGTCTGCCCGAATCAAAGTTTCTGCCCGTGATGCGGCTGGAAATATCGGTGACGGCATCACCCGTGGGGTTTTGATTGTGAAGTGATCCAGGGTTGATTTCACTTTTTCCCATACCTGTTCTGAAAAAAAGTTGGTTGATTCAACTTCTGGCTGTTGATCGGCGTACGGGCACCCTCACACCAAATCCAATCCGACTCAGATAAAGGTGCCCGTCTATGAAAATTCCAGGCATATTGTGCATCCTGTTACTGCTATTCAGTACGGGACAACCCCAAACCTCTCAACTCTTTGCCGGCCAAAAGCCAGTCAAGTCAAAACCATCTGACCTGGCGCTGGTTGGCGCAAAGATTTATCCTTCGCCATCTGAAAATCCGATTGAACAAGGCGTGATCGTCATCCGGAATGGCAAAATCAGTGCGATTGGCGAACTCGGCAAAGTCAAACTTCCAGCCAAAATCACCACTCTGGATTGCACCGGGATGACAATCACGGCTGGATTCTGGAATTGTCATGTTCATTTTAGTGAACTGAAATGGGAAGAATCCAGGACGCTTCCAGCGGCGCAACTGACCGGGCAGCTCCAGGAAATGCTGACCCGGTATGGGTTTACCAGTGTTTTTGACACCGGGTCTTATTGGGAAATCACCAGTTCGCTTCGACAACGGATTGAATCGGGCGAAGTGGACGGCCCACAGATTTTCACCACCGGAGAAATTCTCTTTCCGAAAAACGGGGTGCCCCCACTTGAAGCGGTTCAAGCAGCGGGCGGAATTGCTCGACCAATGCCGGAAGCTCAAACTTCAGAGCAAGCTGTCCAACTGGTAACCCAGAAACTGAAAGCTGGGACAGATGGGGTCAAACTGTATGCTCAAACCTTCTGGAATCCAAATTTAAAGATCCCGGTTGACATCATCAAAGCTGTCACAGCCGAAGCCCACCGCCAGCACAAACCCGTCTTTGTTCATCCGTCAAACCAGTATGGACTCGAAGCCGCGATTGAAAGCGGCGTGGATGTTCTGGTTCACACCACCCCTCAAACCGGCCCCTGGGATGCAACTATTGTTGGCAAAATGAAACAGGCCAAAATGGCGTTGGTGCCAACCCTGACCCTCTGGCATATCGAACTCGAACGCGAAGGCGCTCCGCCCGAAGACCAGAAAGGATTCCAAACCAGAGGCGTCAATCAACTTCGAGCCTATTTTCAAGCTGGTGGTCAAATCCTGTTTGGCACCGACGTTGGCTATATTCCGGTCTATGACACCACCGAAGAATTCGAACAAATGGAACGTGCTGGCATGCGCTTTTCAGATATTCTGGCGGCCTTAACGACGGCGCCTGCCGGACGATTTGGAAAACCAAATCAAACTGGGAAGATTGCGGCTGGCACACTGGCTGATCTGGTTGTACTGGAAAGTGATCCTGGGCAAAATATCCGCGCTTTTTCAAAAGTAAAATTCACGTTGCGGAATGGAAAAATTATTTTTCAGTCAAAGTAATCCCAGCCCACAACCGTCAGGCTTTCCCCCTTCACCCAGTTTCGAATCTGAACATTGAGAGGTAACCGATGAGTACTCCGACAACCAAGAAAATTACGACTGCCGATGGTCATGAAATTACGGCCCGATTCTTTTCACCGGCCCAGGAAGCCCAGGCGGTGGTGGTGATTGTTCCCGCGATGGGGGTGCATCAGGAATATTACACCCCACTTGCACAGTGGCTGACCGAACAGGGATTTCGGGTGGCCACTTTTGATTATCGAGGGACAGGCTATTCCCTGGTTCAACCACTGCACAAAGTCAAAGCCAACATTTTTGACTGGGCCCGCTATGACACAGGTGCTGTCATCGAAACGATTTTACAAGAGGCCTGCGGCAAGCCGGTGTACTGGATCGGACACAGTCTGGGAGGCCAAATTGTGCCGTTTGTCCCACGTCACGAACAAATTGCCAAGGTAATCACGATTGGTACCGGAAGCGGCTACTGGCGGGAAAATGCGCCCGAACTTCGCCGCCGGGTCTGGTGGCTCTGGTTTTTTGTGGCCCCGGTTGCAATGCGACTCTTTGGCTATTTTCCTGGCAAACGGCTTCGGAAAGTGGGCGACGTGCCACGGGGTGTGATGGAGCAGTGGCGGCGATGGTGCTTGCATCCTGAGTACGCCGTTGGGGTCGAAGGCGAGACCGTTCGGGCCCAGTTTGCGGCAGTCAAAACTCCGATTGTCTCGCTTTCCTTTGAAGATGATGAGTTTATGTCGGCCCGCAATACGGAATCGCTTCATAGTTTTTATGTGAATGCACCTCGTGTAATGCAACGGATTGCTCCGGGTGATATTGGCGAAAAACGAATTGGCCACTTTGGTTTTTTTAAGACCAAATTTAAACAGGCCCTGTGGGAGGCGGTTCTGTTGCCTGAGTTAAGCTGAAAGACAACGGGGACATAAAAGACATAAGGGACCTAAAAGACATAAGGGACCTAAAAGACATAAGGAACCTAAGGGACATAAAGCAAAGGGAGGAACGAGGGGTTCTTTCCTCCCTTTGTTACTTTCGAAAACCCGGAACCCGGAACTCGGAACCCGGAACCCGGAACCTTGTC
>DAOQNB010000503.1:0-5220 GCA_035335845.1 Acidobacteriota bacterium
ATGAAGAATGAAGAATTGAGAATGAAGAATGAAGAATGAAGAATGAAGAATGTGCCTGGTTCTTGGTACTTAGTCCTTGGTATTCAGAATACCATCAAGAACTAAATAGCGACTGGTGGTTAGATATCAATATTTTCAAAGAAGAACCAGTTACCAAAAATTTCTTCATTCTTCATTCTTCATTCTCAATTCTTCATTCTCAATTCTTCATTCTTCATTCTTCATTCTTCATTCTTCAATGTCTTCAGCCCGGCTCATTCCCGGTTGGAATTTCAGTTAAAACAGTGCGAAGCGCCGAAAGAAACCGTTCGTTGTCGTCAGGAAAGCCAATCCGAACCCGAATTCCACTCTGATATACCGACCCAGTGTAATGTTTGACCTTTACCCCCTGGCGAAAGAGCGCGTTTGCGACCTGCCGGCCATCACGACCTGGGAAGAGGCAATACAGGAAATTGGCCTGTGAGGCAAAAGGATGAACTCCCGAAATGTGGTGCAGGGTTTCATAGAGTCGGTCACGTTCCTCAATCAGGCGTTTCACATTCCGCAACAAAAGTGCCTGATCTTCGAGTGAGGAACAGGCCGCAGAAATGGCCATCGGGGAAACCAGGGTACCAGGCAGGGTCGCTTCCAATCGGGCGACGATTTCAGGCGCCGCCACCGCATAGGCAATTTTATAAGCGGCCATCGCAGCCCATTTGAAGCTCCGCAAAATCACCAGGTTGGGATGTGATGCCAGCAACCCGATACAACTCTGGTGTGAAAACTCAAAGTAGGTCTCATCAATCACCGTCAGTTTTTGGACGTCGAGGATGCGCTGGATGGTTTTGGGGGAGGTCAATGTGCCAGTTGGATTGTTAGGGCTGGCCAGAAAAATCATTTTGACTTCCGGGGCCGTGGCAACCGACAGCAGGGAGTCAGTCAGGACCCGAAACTGTTTATCGCGTCCGGTATCAAGCACACCAACGCCGGTGGCTTCTGCCTGGAAGCGATGGGTACCAAGCGACGGTTCTGGAACCGCGATGTAGTCCCCTTTTCCCATCAAATTGGTCAATAACAGTGTAAGCAGGTCATCTTCGCCCGAAGTGACCAGAATCCGCCCGGCATCAACCCCGGTATACTGACTGAGCAGCGCTTTTAAAGTGGTGATTGACTGCTGCGAGGAATGGCCAAACAGCGCCTGAGCAAACGAATCAGCCACCCGGGTCGTCGGCGGGTAGACAGTTTCGATTCCACTCAGGTCAAGAACTGTTTCTGGCATTGTGGCGTGCTCGCTTGTGTGTGACAACGTGTGCTTCAGCCAGAAAGAACTGTTCACAGTTTTGATTCACCCGAAAAAAGCGGCACTTCGGATGGATCCGAGGTTGAAGTGACAGTTTTATTGCCTGAAAGCAGTTCAGATAGGAAGGTATGCGGACTTGATGACATCCTCCCAGCAATCACTTGCTGGTGTCACAGATGGTGAGGGGTACTCAGTCACCTGTCACCGGGCACCATTTCCGGGGAAAAGCCGCCCAAAGGTTCACGTTTCAACGGGCCTCAATATGAGTCGCCCTCCACGTGCCGCAACGGTTTGTCAAACCGCCGTGATCTGGAAAGATCAATTTTTTCTTTATACACAGATTATCTTATGGAAGCAACTCTAACTCTATCAGAACCAGTTCGTCACGGTACGGCATAAAACCGTTTGAAATTTAAACCGAACACTTTCTCAACCTGACCCGGCGTCAGATTTTGTCTGACCAGTTCTTCAATGAGCACCAGACGCTGTGACACGTCAGGCGTACTCAGAATCACCTTATCTTCACCAACCACTTGCAGAATATGGACCAGGCGTTCGACGACGGCTTTTGGGGTGAGGGGCTTTTTCCGCCTGTCATTTTTCTGATCGGTACTGCGGGGCATCATAACCACCAGATGACCAGCTTCGGCCAACGCTTTGAGTTCGTCATCTGATAAATCAGCATCGGTAATCAGGGCTGGGCGTTTCAGCAAGGGCAAGAGTCGTTCCCGACGCTTTCCATCCAGTTCGCCAACCAGAAGCCACAGCCCAGGCGATTGGATCGCTTCCACCAGGGCTGGCCCGCTATCGAGCAGGAATCTGGCACTTTTTTCATTCACAATCACCATCTGCAAGCCATTGCTCATCAATCCATTGATGGTCTCAATCGGTGATGGTTCCATCAGCCAGTCCAGGGTATCAAGCCCAATCCACACACCAAGCTGGTTATCAGCCGCCAGATTCTGACCGTCAGGACCATATTCCAGATCGGCCAGATCGCGAACTGGACGCAGACGGCTCCGCTGGTCAAACAGGTTTTCGCGCAGTTCGAGCAGTTCGCGGGTAAATTGCTGACGCTTTTCAGCCACGGTCAGTTTTCGTGGATCGCCGCTGCCACCTGGCACATAGGTAATAATATCGGTCAGATAGTCGCGTCGAACGGAGGCGGCCCGCTGATAAAATTCAGTCGGACTAATTGGAACAAAGTCGGTGACGGTGGCTCGATATGCCGCGTCCAGGTGTTCGCTCCAGGGGATGACCAGCGGCCCCGAAGGATCCGCTGCCAGATATCCCAGCACCCGCGTCAGCAACCCCGTATACACCCGCAGGCTTTCGAGTCGAAGCCGGTCAGGCGTATCCTCGGTCGGATACAAGATTTTTTGAAGCGTGCGGCTGGCGCTGCCAGTCCGGTCTGAAGGATCCTTGAACCGATACATGGGCACTCCTGACGGCCAGGCAGCCTGTTCAATCGAGTAACTGCCTGGGACCAGTAGCGCGTTTAATTCAGGTAATCCGCTTCGTAATTTGAGAAAGAGTTCCGGATAGAGCGCGATATTTTCCAGGGCAATCCGGTTGGGGGCATTGAGGCCAATCCGGTCAAACACAAAAATTCCGGCAACCTGTTTCCAGGGTGTTACCGGATGCCCCAGAAAATGCGCCAGCCCTGGCGACACAGCATCAGGTGAAAACCGATTGAATTCCCCGCCATAGGCAACAAATAAAATGGACCGGGCCGGTTTGGTACTCGCCAGGAGCCGGGCGGTCTCCAGCAAGGTCGCCACCCCGGCGGCATTGTCATTGGCGCCAGGACACAGTTTTCCTTCAGCATCAATCCCCTGTCCGTCCCGATAGGTCATCACCGTGAGTGTTTCTTCACGCAACTGTGGATCAGTTCCCGGCAAGAGCGCCACAACGTTGGAACTGGTCGCAACCGGTTCCGACTGGGCTCGCAAATCAAGCTGGAGCGTCATTCCGGTTGGTCCTGACATTGATTTTGCTGTCAGCAAGGTCGTCTGTAGTTGCTGAATCGGCCCCCGCGACGCCAGTAACTCATCCCGCACTGAATTCCGAATGGCCATCACCACCATTCCGGTCGCCCCTTCGGCTGAGGTTAGGGCCACCAGTGGCGCACTGTTCGGATCAACCACTGGGTACCCAGAGGCTGGATAAGCCAGTAAACAGGCCCGTGCACCTCGTTTTTTGGCAGTGAGAATTGCCGATTCAGTCCGTGCCCTGCCGGTCGGAAGTGGGCCATCCCCTAACAAAATCAGCACGGTTTTGTCGCGAACGTCCACTCCGGCATAGTCATCCAGGTTGAGTTCTGGCTCTGACAACCCAAATCCAACAAAAACCACCGGGGCGGTGACACTTCCCTGTCCGGAACGGGGTACTGGCCGAAAATCACGCCCGGTAAAACTATTGCTCCATTCACAGGTATATGATTTTTTGACTGTCCCTTTCTCCAGTTGACTCATGGCGGTCACCGGGACCGGCTGCCACGATTCAAATTGAAAACTTTGGAAGAAGGTATTGTTATCACCAATCGGCACCAGGCCCGCCCGGCGGAATTGTTCGGCAATGTAGGTAGCTGCGGTTCGATCCCCCGTGGTGCCAGCCCGACGCCCTTCCATCACCGGCATCGTCAGGACTCGCACGTGTTCACGAAGCTGGACATCACTCATCGCCGGCAGGTTGCTTACCACCGCGACACCTTTCACCTGGCTCAGGACCGGGTCCTGCGACTGAGCCAACCCAGAAGAAATTAAAAAAAATCCAGTCAGAAGAAGTCCAACCACTCTGGTTGGCCATTGTCGGTATACATTTCCTGGCATGCGAATCTCATTTTCAGGCGGGGAATCTGAAGAGGTCCCAACGATACCAGGATTTTCCGAGAATCTGAAGAAATCAGGTGGCAGAATTGGTTTTCATTCATCCGTCATCCTTCAGTCAGCTCTCCGTTCTCAGCCAAAATCCCTGGGTTGACTATTCTTCTGGTGAGATTTTCTCCAAAACATCCAGAAACACCCGGATCGCTTTGCCTTCGATTAGCGCCACATCATAGTTGCGACCACCTCCGAAGTTTCCAACCACGATTCGAGTATCGAGGCTGGTTAAGGCGCTTTCATACCGAATCACTGGCACCCCATTGGCCAAAAGAATCCGATTGGTTGGGTTTTCCACATCCTGGGTTAAGTACCTTATCAAAAATTTCCTGAGATATTGGGTTTTGTAAGTGGTTGATTTTTTCCGTGTTTTCCGTGGTTTCCGTGGTTAATCGGGTGAATACACCCGTACCCGGTCGTCTCCGAGCACCAGCAGGTCCGTTCCGCTGGAGACAAAATCCACGGTTCCAACCGCAAGGATTAAATCGCGAGTGATGATTTCCGACTCAATCGGAGTCCCAAACGTCGTGGCCGACGTCCGGGGGAACACCAAAAGTCGGCGCTGGTTGTCTCCATCTTCGGCAATCGCGATGACGTCAACCAGGTCATCCTGGTTCATATCAAGCACGTTCAACCCTCGGAGCGGGGTTGAACCTGGAACCGGAATCACAATCGGCGGACCAAAGGTCCTGGTCAGGGAATCCAATGAACAGGTCATCTGATCCATCACCACTGAAGCTCCATAGGCCAACTGATTTTTGACTTCGACAGTATTGGCTGAGCCGGGAAGTTTGATATTGCCAATGACCGATTCGGTGATGGAGGCCACGGCAATAAGCGTATCGGAGGCCAATAGTTCCGACACGACGTGCGATTCATAAGTTCCCTTTTTAAGCCTTTTTCAAATCATCGCTTTGCCTCAGCAACAGGCGAAATGATTGAAAAAATGGTGTTTCCCTGATCCTGAATCTGAAATGGTGTTGCTTCACAACCACGGTATTTATCGGGCGCCATTTTTGATCACCCGAACCGCATTGTTTCCTGAATCCACAATGTAAA
>DAOQNB010000504.1:0-5191 GCA_035335845.1 Acidobacteriota bacterium
AGCTGGGCGGCTTCTTTCGAAAAGTAGGTAAAGATGACGTCAGCCCCTGCACGTTTAATGGCCGTCAGGATTTCCAGCATACAGCGCTGGCCGTCAATCCAGCCCCGTTCATCAGCGGCTTTGACCATGGCGTACTCGCCGCTGACTTGATAAGCGGTCACCGGAACATCAACCGCGCCACGCACCAATCGAATCACATCGAGATAGGCAAGGGCCGGTTTGACCATCACCATATCGGCGCCCTCAGCAATGTCGAGTCGGACTTCACGCAGGGCCTCGCGGGCATTGGCCGGGTCCATCTGGTACGTTTTCTTATCGCCGAATTTGGGAGCTGAATCGAGGGCATCGCGGAACGGACCGTAAAAAGCCGAGGCGTACTTCACGGCATAGGACATGATGCCGACATTGATAAACCCTTCCTGATCAAGAGCCTGGCGGATTGCCCCGACGCGGCCATCCATCATATCCGATGGGGCCACAAAGTCAGCGCCAGCGCGTGCCTGGGCGACGGCCATTTGGGCCAGAACGTCAAGCGTTTCATCATTGACGATTTCACCCCGGTCATTAACGATGCCGTCGTGACCATCCGAAGAATATGGATCCAGCGCCACATCCGTGAAAATCATCAGGTCAGGAACGCTTTCCTTGACGGCCTGAATCGAACGGGCAAAGAGACCATCTGGATTGACACTTTCCGTGCCACGCTTGTCTTTTTTGGAATCCGGGAGCGCCGGAAAGAGCGCCACGCCAGGAATGCCAAGTGCGGCCAGTTCCTTGCACTCAGCCACCAGTAAATCAATTGTCAGCCGATAACATCCGGGCATCGATGCAATTGGAATGCGGGTGTCAGTGCCGTCCATCACAAACAGTGGGGCAACAAAATCGGAAGGCGTGATCGCCGTTTCGCGAACCATGCGCCGGATGGCATCCGTGCGGCGGTTGCGTCGCGGACGTTCGATCAAGTGGGCCATAACATGCTCCTGAAATGAAGTGGGTTTCCTGGAAACAGGGAGGGAATCTGCAACTCTATCCGAAAGTGTCCGGCTCTGCCACAACTTCGCGCCTGTTTCAGGCTGATGGATGAAAAACGTGCCACATCGCTTCGGCATGGCGAGCCTGGACTTCATAGGGAATTGCCAGATATGCCTGATGCCGGGTCTGGGCGCTCAGCACCCACCACACCCCGGACCGGGTCAGGTTGCGCAGGTACGCGCCGACATAGTTCACTAAAAAGGGAAGGGTTCCATCGCGGCGGTATTGCCAGACGTGGGTGGCTTCGTGAACCACCAGCGGTCCGAGCGTTTCAAGGACCCTTTCGGTTGCCAGCGATTGCCGGAAAATCCGAGGCCGTAAAAAAATATAGCGGCCAAAGGTGATGCCATCGGCTTTGGCAACCCAGGTCAAATACCAGGCCAGCCAGCCACCTGAAACGACAATTGGCGGTAATGCTGGCTGTCCGGGCTGTCGCAGTTCAGGAAAACAGGTGTCCAGATGGGCATCAATAATTTTCAAAGAGGACGGATCGAGTGTGAACTGGTGCATCGTGAAAACTCCGGTTGAAAAACAAGGCAACGTCAGGCCGCCGCAGGCTAAATTTGCCGAAACACACAGACATTTCCAACTTAATTCAGTTAAGATGTGTCCAAGTCAAAGTTCTCAAATAAACTATCAATCACAATCCCACTCAATCCTGACTGGTTGTTCGGTTTCCTGGAAACGTGTTTCCTGGTAAAACCAGAGTGTCAATCTTACCCCCTATCCTGTTGGATGAGCTGGATTTTTATCTTTTGAATTTTTTGGAGATTATCGCTATGCGAGCAAAGTTTTCCCGATTTGCAGTGCTGCTGTTGGTTTGCGTGATCGGTTTTGGTTCGATCAATAGCCTGGCTGGGAGCGGTCAGATCCAGTTTAAGCGTCCAAAGGATGCTGACCCGTTGCTGGAAAACCCACAAACCTTTGCCAAATCTCGCGAAGAAATGATGGATTTGATCAAACAGACCCTCAAGGATATGGAAATTCCGCTGGATGAAAAACGCACCACCGAGCAAACGGGGATGCTCTATACCAAACCTGTCATCTTTACCAAAGGTGGGCCGTCTGGTGAAAACCTTGAATTTGTTTCACGGCGACCAGGTGGGCAATTACGTAACTGGACGCGTGGACGCTATACGCTCCAAATCGAAATTGCCCCAGTTGATCCGCAACGCATCAAACTTTTTGTTTTTGCCCAAATTGAGGGCGAGTATCAAGACGATGCTCTCGGGGCCAAGTGGGTTACCTGTCCGTCACGGGGCGTGATTGAAAGCAATACACTCCAGTCATTTAAGGATCGTGTTGGCGAACAATAGCCAGCACGTCACTTCAGATAACAGGTTGACGAATATATAGTTTTTTTTCTTCGGAGAAGAAAGGCAGCACTTTGGGGGCCTCCATACAGGTTGCACAGAGAAGTGCTGAGGAGCACATGAGCGAATATTTATTGACGAATCTGGCATTGGTGAGCGGTTGGGTGTGGGGAAGTCTGGCGGCAGTGATCATTATCACTTTTTTCGTTTTGATGGTGGTGGCACTTCGCCGGGCATTTCGCAATGTTGACCAAATTGAAGGGCTGGACACTCACACCGGCAGTCCATTGAGCCTGAGAAGCAGCCTCACACCGCCGGCAACGACCGGAGACACGCTTCCATTGACATCCGAAGGGCCCTCTCTGGAAGATCAGGTGCCGATCACCGATGAAATCCCAATCCCAGCTCTTGGGCCGATCCTCAATCAATCGCCACAACCAGTTTCCCTCTCGGAAGCTGAAACCATGGCGGCTTCGGCTGAACCACCAGCTTATGTTCCAACTGCTCCAGTCCCCGTCGGGTTTCACAACCTTCCTACGACCACAGCAGATATGGCCACCCCCCTGACTGAGCCGCTCTCGGCAGGCTATCCCACCGGGCCGCTTGAAGAAGACGTCGAAACCACTGAAGAAAACGTGATTGAAGTGCAACCACGAGCCCACGGCAGCCTGCTGGCGCAGCAAATCGCCCAGCAAATTGCGGAACGCCGCGCCAAACTGACTGGTCAGGAAGTCGGCGCCTCGCCAACTGTCAACCTTGAAAAATCAACGTCACGGGCAACTGAAGGATTGAAGGTTGAAAGTGAAACCCAGCCGCTGATGTCACCAGGACCGATTGTTTTTCCGCCTGAACCACCAGTTTTACCAAAAGCAGCACCGGGCGCTCCGCCCCAACTCGAAAAGTTGCCGTCATCTGCACCGCGAAAACTTCTGGAAATCCCTGAGCGGCTACCTTCAAATGCCCGCAAAACGTTACAGCCACCGCCAACGTCACCAATTTCGCAACCCCGGCCAACTGAACCTCAGTCCACATCGCTCCCCGCCCAAATTGCCCAGGCCATGAGTGCAAGCAGCCAGAATCTGGCACCCGCACCACCTGAACCTGCCTATGTTGGCTCGTCGTTGTCGCCGACGCTTCCGGCACCACATCCACCAATGGCGGCCACTCTGCCTCTGACTGCCCGGATCACCAATGGGCACGCTACTGTGTCGGATGAAGTTCTTCCTCCTTCATTTTTGGATTCTGAAGCCCGTTATGGAAGCGGTGATATTAAAGATGAGCGCCGATGGGCAATTTATCTTGTTCTCGGATTTATCAGCCTGTTAGGGATTGGGCTGGTGGTATTTTTCCCATCAGTTCGCAATCGTGTTTTGCCAGCAAAAGTGGCCGCCATGGTTCAGAAAATCCCTATCTGGTTAGAACGAGAAGCCCCACCTCCCCCGCCTGTGCCACCGACCCTGCTGGAAATTCATCAATTTGAACCAGGGTTGAAACCCACCGCTGTCAAAGAAGTTACCACCGTGATCATTGGCGGGACCGTTAAAAATATTTCGTCCGCGCCATTACGCAACATCCGGGCAGAAATTCGGCTTGTGAAGCGCGGCACTGAAGAAACACCGCCTGAAATCCGCCAGATCGGCGTGGTCCCCGTTGACCTGATGCCCGGTGCTGAAGGC
Source organism: Acidobacteriota bacterium (assembly GCA_035335845.1). GTDB lineage: Bacteria > Acidobacteriota > Blastocatellia > Chloracidobacteriales > Chloracidobacteriaceae > JACQXX01. The sequence continues at coordinate 4,022 of DAOQNB010000504.1, forward strand.
CGTTATGTGCTTGAGTTTCTCAACAAAGATTACCAGTCCTGGCGGTTTAACCGGCTGGTGCTCGAAGACGGAACTGAAGCGAAAAGTAAGGATCTGGAGCGGATTGCGGTTCCGGTTGAACTGATGGCCCCACCACCTGGCGAGAAAACCAGTAAGGCAAAGAAGTGATGCGAATTTGCAGTCAGTTGTCAGTCGTCAGTCGTTTGCTAAGTTTCGTTGGTTAAATTCCTTGACTGTTTCTGATATGAGGATTTTATTGCAGATTGGTGTCCCGAACAGGAAAATGAAGAGATAAAAACAAAAGGAGACAGAAGTTTTTCTTCTGTCTCCTTTTGTTTGACTACTCGCTATTCACTACTTCGCTGCTTCAGGTTCTTTATGGCCATGGCGGCCAATAAGCGGCACAAATTTGACGCCGCCGTGGTCTTCCTGCCGGAGCCCCTCTGGCGTTCGTGTCACGCGAATCAATCGCTGCGCATTTTCATCCCCGACTGGTAAAACCAGATGCCCGCCCACTGCCAGTTGATCTACCAGTGGTTGAGGAATTTCCGGCCCGGCAGCAGCCACCAGAATCCCATCATAGGGCGCAAACTGGCTCCATCCGACCGTCCCGTCAAAGCATTTCACGGTGGCATTATAGATTCCAAGTTGCTGCAATCTTGATTGAGCAAGCCGGGCAAGGGCTGCAATCCGTTCAATCGAAAAGACTTTTCCGACGACCAGACTCAAAATAGCAGTCTGGTAGCCCGATCCAGCACCAATTTCAAGCACCCGTTTGGTGGGCAATGGTTCGAGAAGTTCGGTCATGCGAGCCACAATGTACGGTTGGGAAATCGTCTGGCCGGCAAGAATGGGCAATGCGTGGTCGCCATAACTTTCGCCTGAAAGTACTGGATCTAAAAACAGCTCCCTTGGAATTGTTCCCATTGCTTTCAACACCGCTTCGTTGGAAATACCGCGTTCACACAAGAGCGCGACCATTCGCTCGCGTGCCCGGGCAAATCGAACATCGGCGATCAATTCTTTTTTGATTGGAAAATCAGAAGCCATGAGTGTTTTTCAGAGAGCAATTGAGAATGAGGAATGAAGAATGAAGAATGAAGAATGAAGAAAGCTTGGGTTCCGGGTTCCGGGTTCCGGGTTCCGGGTTCCGGGTTCCGGGTTCCGGGT
>DAOQNB010000505.1:0-5177 GCA_035335845.1 Acidobacteriota bacterium
CGGGAGGGGGATCGGGGAGAAATACCTTGTCAGAAGTTGAACGAGAGTTTGGAGTTTTGGACGTGGTTGAGTTTTTTCGTGCTTTTCGTAGTTCAAAATGTCCTGGAATTTTTGGTCAGGCGTTTATCTTCGCCCCCCTTCATATCATTTTTGAATCACATTCTGGCAGAGCAAGCAGTGAAATAGCTGGAAACATTGGATTTCCCAGCCCTGACCCACGAATGGTATTAGAAGTCCTGAGCCTGGAAACCGCTCAACCAGAACCTGGAACCTAATTTGAGGGAACCATGCCCCACGACTTGCGGCACTCTGTCGCCAATGAAAACAGGCCGCGCCGCCAATCTGCCTGGTTGTTTGGGCTTGCCTGTCTGGTTGTTTTTGGGGTTGCGGTGGCCTGTGCCACCACCCGATCAGACCAGTCAGAGCTGGTTGTCTTTGTGGTCGAAAATTCAGCTCAATTGCGGAGTGGATCTGGTCGAGAAGGATTCCAGGCAAATATCAAAACGTATCTGGAGACCTTCCCAAAAAATCGATTTGAGTCCGAATTAATCCTTTTTGGGAGTTACCCGCCACGGTACCGCAAATAACTGGCAAATCACAGTTTGCAGATTGTACTGCCGGGCTGGGAATGGCCCTCAATGTGGTCAAAGCGCAACCCCAGCGAGTCAAACGGGTCATCCTGATCACTTCTGGGAAACAAACCGTCAATACCGCTGAATGGTTAAATCTGAGCCAGCCTGGCATGGAACAGGTGACTCCCAAACCTTCGTCTCAAACCCAGGTTCCAGAAATTGCCCGCCAGTTTGCGGTTGAATTATGTGACCAGTTACATTGCCCCCTCTATATTGTTGCGATTGGTCCGAGTCAGGACTCAGGCTGGCTCAGAGATATGGTCCAGGCCGCAAACGGAAATATTGCCGCGTCACGGATTTTGGAACTGGCGGTAGTGCAGCTTCCATTTCGCAGTCACCTGTTTCAACAATACCTGTATTCAATTGAAGGGATCAGTTCTCCGAAACAGGTCAAACAGGTCGAAGGGTATTTCAAGCAACTCGCTCAGCCGGTGTCTTCCAGCCCGGACATTGGACTTGGGGTATTTGGAGGGACGGTTGCCTTGCTGGTTCTGGTGCAGTCGCTTCGCACCTTTCCAGGTCCTGGTGACATTGAATATTTTGAAGTCATCGAAGGGACCCCAGTCTACCTGGCAACTGGAATCGAAAATGCCCTCGCCTTACAAAATAACCAGATGGCGGCGTTTTCTGATTCGGTCCAGATGTGCCGCGGTGCCGAAATGGCTTCGCTTGGGGTGATGTATCGAACCCGAAACGTCCACGTGCTTGGTTATTTGCAATGTAGCGATTATGACCGGTTGGTCGGGTTAACCAAACAACTGGTATTGCTTGATCCGCGCCGCATTGGGGAAGGGTTGTTTATGGCGGCTAAAGGGCATCCGGAAGATCCCGATACTATGAAAGCGGTCAAATTGCGACTTGCCTGCCAGTCACCAGACACTGATCGGATTCAAAAAACACTCCAACTGGTGTCCCAAACCGGCATCGCGCCAGGTGAAGACCTGGTATATACCAAGTTATGCCTGGCGTTTCATCCAGAACTGGCTGAAGAGTTAGGCCCCCGCCAGGCACTGTTTTGGATCCTTCCACACACCGGCGAGGAAACCGAAGCCAAAATTGGTGATCAAATTTATATTGGCCATTTACAATTAACTCTGGAGTCAATTCGCAGTCTTGACGATGGATATCCACTCAAAGCCGGCATTTGCTTGAAATACAGCCGCCCGGCATCGGGAATTACCCCCAAGCGCTGGATACCAGTTCGGCTCCAGACCGCTTTACGGTTGCGTGGTGCCCGCCACCACGTGTTGCACACCTTCACTGAAACCTGATTGGTCCGGGGTGTTTGATCCCTGTATCAGACACCCAAACTCAACCACCAGCCGTCAACCACGCGAGATCAGATGTGCTTTACCAAACTTAACGAGAAGAAATCGAGGGAATTATGGCACCGGAAACAACTGAGAAAATCTGGCACAATGGAGTTTTTATTAATTGGGAAGATGCCCGCATCCATGTCATGTCACACGTGATCCATTACGGCTCTTCATTGTTTGAAGGGATCCGGTGTTACAGTACACCCAAAGGGCCTCAAATTTTCCGACTCCACGAGCACATCCGGCGGTTGTTTGATTCATGTCGAATCTACCGAATGGATATTCCTCATTCACTTCAGGAATTGAGTCAGGTGTGTACTGAGATTGTGCGAGTCAACCACATGGAAGAATGCTACGTGCGTCCGATTGTGTTCCGTGGGTATGGTACTTTTGGGGTCAATCCATTTCCGGCGCCGGTTGAAACCTACATTGCCTGCTGGCCCTGGGGACCCTATCTGGGGTCAGATGCACTCGAAGAAGGGGTTGACGTCTGCACCTCGACCTGGTCGCGGATGTCACCCAACACCTTGCCGACAACCGCCAAAGCTGGCGCCAATTACATGAATTCACAACTGGTCAAGATGGAGGCCATCGTCAATAAATATGCCGAAGGGATTGCCCTTGACCGCTTTGGCTATGTCAGTGAAGGCAGCGGAGAGAATATTTTCCTGGTGCGGGATGGGGTGGTTCACACACCGCCGTCGCATGCTTCAGTTTTACCAGGGATTACCCGTGATGCGGTGATGACCTTATGCCACGAACTGGGAATCCCGCTCAAGGAACGCAATATTTCGCGCGAAGAACTCTATATCGCTGATGAAATTTTCCTGACGGGAACGGCCTGTGAAATTACTCCGATCCGAAGCATTGACCGCATCAATGTCAATAATGGCCAGCGGGGCAATATCACCGCCAGATTACAGGAACGGTTTTTCGGTATTTTTAACGGAGAATATGAAGACCGGTATCACTGGCTGACCCTGGTCAACAAATGATGGATTCGTTTTCAGCCCTGACATCTGAAATTGAAAACTGCCGCCAGTGCCCACGGCTGGTTCAATGGCGAGAGCAGGTTGCTGCTGAAAAGGTGGCCCGCTTCCGCCATCAGACCTATTGGGGAAAACCCGTGCCGGGGTTTGGTGATCCGCAAGCCCGGCTTGTCATCGTTGGGCTGGCACCGGCGGCTCATGGTGGCAACCGAACCGGGCGGGTTTTTACAGGCGACAAAAGTGGAGACTGGTTATACCGGGCACTTCACAAAGCTGGCTTTGCCAATCAGCCTGATTCAACCGATGCCCAGGATGGCTTGCAGCTCACCGATTGTTATATCGGGGTTGTGGTGCGATGTGCTCCACCTGAGAACAAGCCCACCCCACCTGAAACCGAAACCTGCCGGGCCTTCCTTGACCGCGAGTTGAAACTGCTTGAATCAACCCAGGTGATCCTGACGCTTGGGAAGTTTGCCTTTGACAATGTATTGAAAATCTTGAAATCCCAGGGGCAGGCCATCCCCTCACCCGCCCCCCAATTTGGACACAATCGAGGGTATCATCTGGGAACAAAAGACCCGCCCCTGTTCCTGATTGGGTCCTATCACCCAAGTCAACGCAATACGTCAACCGGATTTTTGACCGAACCCATGTTTGATGAGGTGTTTTCAACTATCCGAAGCCACCTTGATGACAGGGTGACAGGGTGACAACTGGTTCTCATTCAAGTAGCCTGTCAGATTTCGAAAACCCTGACCCCTGACCCCTGACCCCTGACCCCTGGTATTTAGAAATGTCTGATAAAAAAGTTATCCTCCACCGAGGCAAAGAAAAAGCCATTCGAAACCACCACCACTGGATTTTTTCAGGGGCGATTAAACATCTTCCAGAGTTTGAGAATGGTGACGTCTTACCCGTTTTTAGTTCGGAAAAAGAATTTCTCGGGTGGGGGTATTTTCATTCCAAATGTTCAATTACCGGGCGAATGATTTCTTTTGAGCAAAAAGATCCACGGTTGACGCTCAAAGAAAAGATTCAAAAAGCAATTGAATTTCGGCGACTTCTTTTTGAGAATTCAGAGACAAATGCCTGCCGAATCATCAACAGTGAAGGGGACGGCATTCCTGGCTTAATCGTAGATAAATACAATGAAATCCTGGTGATACAGATATCAACGCTTGGGATTGAAAAGTTGAAACCAGTTATTGTTGAAACCCTGACGGAACTGCTTTCACCAGCCAGTATTTTTGAACATTCAGCCAGTCCTTCGCGCCGCGAAGAAGGTTTAAAAACAGTCAAGCAATTACTGGCTGGAAATCCAGTTCCGCAACTGGTTGAAATCCGTGAAACTGGACTGACGTTCTTTGCTGATATTGAGCGAGGTCAGAAAACCGGGTTCTTTCTTGATCAGCGTGAAATGCGCCGGCTGGTTGGGGAACTGGCCATCAACCGCCGGGTTTTAAATTGCTTTTCCTACACGGGTGCCTTTAGCGTTTACGCTCTCAAAGGCGGGGCTCGACAGGTGGATTCAGTTGATATTTCTGCCGAGGCTATCGAAGCCACCCGCCGTCATTTTGAAGTCAATCACTGCGAACTTGAAGGGAACCGTCTGATTGTCGAAGATGTGTTTTCATTTCTTCGGCAGCCGGAATTACCCTATGACCTGTGCATTCTGGACCCGCCGGCGTTTGCAAAAAAGAAGACAGACATCATTCAGGCCTGTCGTGGATACAAAGAAATCAATCGCCTGGCGATGGCCAAACTTCCAGCTCAGAGTTTATTGCTGACCTGTTCGTGTTCGTACCACGTTGATGAAAAACTCTTCCAGCAGGTCATTTTTCAGGCGGCCTGCGAGGCAACCCGTTCCGTCAGAATCATTCAAAAACACCACCTGGCGCCTGATCATCCGGTCAATCTGTTTCATCCAGAAGGGAGTTACTTGAAAAGTTTCTTGTTGTATCTTGATTGAGACTTCTCAGGGGTCAGAGCCCCGCCTTCAAGCGGTTGTATTCACTTGTGTTTATAGATTACCGGCAGAAAACCCCGGAATTTATTCCGGGGATGAATGCCGTCCGATTTTTTGATTGCCCGCTTCGCAAAACCACACTACGATGACCTCCTTCTTACACGCGACAATCTCTGCGGAGACCCGGTAAGAAATTCAATGTGGTCAAACAGCGGCAGGGCTTGCCGTGAAGCTGCGCGTGGAGGGAACTATGGAGATCCCGACGAAGCGTGAA
>DAOQNB010000506.1:0-5161 GCA_035335845.1 Acidobacteriota bacterium
ACCAAGCACCAAGCACCAAGCACCAAGAACCAAGCACCAAGAACCAAGAACCAAGCACCAAGCACCAAGCACCAAGAACCAAGAACCAGGCACCAAGAACATTCTTCATTCTTCATTCTCAATTCTCAATTCTTCATTCCCTCAAACGGATATGCCAATTACCTGGACTGCGGAACAAATTGTTGCCATGGCGCCAGATACTGCCTCAGCGAAAGCTGGGAAAGATCTGGCCGTTCAACGCAAGTGGGTAACGCTTGGGACCACCGAAGAAGCAGCCTGGGGCGAATGTCAGGGCAGTTCTTCAAAGCCCTACCAGACTCAGATTGACCTCAGTGAACCTGCCTTTCGGTGTAGCTGCCCAAGCCGAAAATTCCCTTGCAAGCACGGTTTGGGATTGCTTCTTTTACTCGAAAAACAGCCTGCCGCATTTACCCAAACTGAAACCCCGGATTGGGTCAAGGATTGGATTGACGGTCGTGCCAAAAAAGCTGAACAGAAGGCCAGGCGGGTGGAAAAACAGGCTGATCCTGAATCACAACCAGACCCAGCGGCTCAGGCCAAACGCGCTGCTCAACGCGAAGCCAAAGTGGCTGCCGGGATGAAGGAACTGGAATTGTGGTTGAGTGACCAGATGCGGCACGGGTTGGCGGCGCTTCAGCGGGAAGGGTATGCGTACTGGGACACCCCGGCGGCACGGATGGTAGATGCTCAGTCACCTGGTATCGCCCGGATTCTACGCGATATGGCTGGGATTGGGGCCACCGGGTCTGGCTGGGAATCGCGGATGCTAGAACAATTTGGCCGTCTTCAGTTACTGGTTGAAGGGTACAAACGCCTGGATACTTTGCCGCAACCAGTCCAGGCCGATGTTCGCAGCCGGATTGGTTGGACGCAAAATCAAGATGAATTACTTGCCCAACCAGGAGTTTCCGACACCTGGGCCGTACTTGGCCAGCGGGTTGAAGAAGAAGACCGACTACGAGTGCAGCGCACATGGCTGGTTGGTCGCACCACCGGGAAGCGGGCACTGATTTTGGATTTTTCGGCTCATTCGAGTCAGCCACTTGATAAAAGCCTGGTGCCAAATACTCAGCTTGAAGCTGAACTGGTATTTTATCCGGGGAATTTTCCGCTCCGGGCGTTGGTCAAACAGCGAATTCAGTCACCAACCGTGCTGACTGAAATCCCCTCAGCAACTGATATTGCGGTTGCCATTGAAGCCTACGCTCAAGGACTGGCCGCTCATCCATGGCTGGAATTATTTCCAATGATGATGTCAGCCGTTGTTCCAGTGCCGAAAAAGAACGATACGTGGTTGTTGCGTGATGTTCACGGACAGTCCGTGCCAGTGGCGAGAAAATTCTCTTTTGGCTGGCAACTTCTGGCGCTGAGCGGCGGCCATCCCTGTCAGATCTTTGGCGAATGGAACGGACGTGAATTTTTACCCGTCAGCCTCTGGATTGATGACACCTTTGTGCACTTTGACCTCGCTCAAGTGTAATCAGGCGAAAAGGACAAAAGTTCGAAAACCCTGAACCCCGAACCCCGAACCCTGAATCCTCAATATGCAACTCTGGGATGATCTTGTCAGCACTGCTCTGGTTGGAACGGATCGTCAATCCGTTGAATTTCCGTCGCCACATTCACCACTCACAGAATTACTGGCGAGGCTTCAAGATAAAGAGCCTGCCCAGAAACTGCTGGCAGCGGCTGGCACGGTGGCCTGGTATCGGCAAGCAGGTCAACTTCCAGTCGTTGAAGCTGACTCCGCACTGACGCCTTGCGAGTTGGATGACCTCCCTGAGTGCAGTCGGCGTTCTGGCGAACAGTTGCTTTCACTGCTTGGCGGACAACACAGTGAAGTGTTCCCTGAATGGCTCTCTCTCCTGGCGGCTGGTGGAAAACGTGTGCCTACCCGTCATCTTCCGGCATTGCTTGAGTATGGTCGCCAGCGTCGGGAATTGCGCGATGCCATATTGCCAGTTTTAGGGAAGCGCGGAAGGTGGCTGGCTGCCCATAACTCAAACTGGAGTTACGTTTTAGATCGAAGTGAAACCCAACTCGACGATTCAATTTGGGAAACTGGAACCCGCGAAGCTCGTGAGGCTGTGCTCCGGCGAACACGCGCCACAGACCCGGCCAAAGCCCGAGAACTGGTAGTATCAAGCTGGGCTCAAGATCCAGCCGAACTTCGGGCTCTCTGGCTGGCAATCTTTGAAACCGGGTTGAGTCTGGATGATGAATCGTTGTTGGAATCAGCATTGGATGACCGTCGCAAAGAGGTGCGTGTCAAAGCTGCTGAACTGCTGCAGCGACTTCCAGGTTCACAATTGCAACAGCGCATGCTGGATCGGGTACGACCACTGCTTTCCATCCAGCGGGGAGAGAAACTCAAACTTCAGGTGACGTTACCTGAAGAATGCAGCAAGGCGATGGTTCGAGACGGCATTGAACTCAAACCACCGCATTCCGGAATTGGTGAAAAAGCCTGGTGGTTCCTGCAACTGCTCAAAAGTGTGCCACCGACGTTCTGGTACCAAACGCTGGCTGTTTCAGCGGAAGTTTTGCTTGTACTGGCCAAAAAATCAGACTGGGAAGATGTTCTGATTGAAGGCTGGCTGGTTGCTGCCGCCCGGCATCAGGATGTTCTATGGATCAACACTTTTTTTCATCAGGCAGGGAAATTCCCCCAAAAATGGAATTATCTTCTGACTGATTTTCTGAGGACGTTACCTCCGATTTTTCGTGAACGGTACATCGCTGAACAACTCAAATCCGGACGGGAAATCTTACAGGGTTCAGGGTTTGTATTTGATGTTCTCAAAAGTTGTACCCATCCCTGGAGTTCTGAACTTTCAACGAGTTTTATCCAGTGTTTGCGGTTAACCATTACTTCAAAACCCAATCATCGGGACTGGCTATTGGCGTACGAACTCAAATCACTGGCAGTACGCCTGTCACCGACCTGTCTGGCCGAAGCTGTGCAAGGTTGGCCGACTGACCGAACTGAACTGGGCGGGTGGAGCGATGCTGTCGAACAATTTCTGGCCGTTGTCCAATTTCGCCTGGAAATGCGTCAGGCAATGGACTTATTGTGAGTTGTGGTTGTATTTCACCATGACCTGGCTCAGGAGGTATTTATGGAAATCACAGTTGAAGCCATTTATGAGGCTGGTGTTTTGAAACTCTTGCATCCATTACCTCAGCTCAGAGAACACGAAAAAGTTCAGCTTGTGATTCAAACGACTGCGCAAAATGAACGTGATCGTGCAGCCGCGGTTCTTCGTGAAGCAGGATTATTGGCTGAGCCCAGCCCTGGGACGAAAGAACGGGCAGCCCGTTCAGCCGCATCATTGGCTGAAGTTCAGCAGGCATTTTCCAGGTCGCCTGGTAAACTGTTAAGTGAGATTGTGATTGAGCAGCGGGGACCAAAAGAATGAGTCTCTATTTTTTCGACACAAGTGCTCTGGTAAAGCGATATCTGATCGAACCTGGTAGCGGGTGGGTTATTTCGATCACGGATCCAGGTGCCGGACACGCGATTTATGTTGGTGAAATTACCCAGGTAGAAGCTGCAGCAGCAATGGCTGCCCGCCACCGGGCACCAGGTGGAATTACGCTCAAAGAACGGGATGATGCCGTTGATTTACTGGGCTATCATTTCATCAATGAATACCAACCTGTTGCCATTGGTCCATTAATCCTGGATCAGGCCATTCAATTAACCCAAAACTACCGTCTCCGTGGCTATGATGCTGTACAACTAGCAACTGCCATTGTAACAAACACCGTTCTGCTTGCTGGGGGATTGGCTCACTTACCTTTGTTACTGCTGATTCTGACCTGATCATTGCTGGCCGAGCTGAAGGTCTGTTGACTGACGATCCAAACCTCTATCCTTAAACAAAAAGCACCAGATTTAGCCAACCTTATTTCTTTGAGGAGAAATCCACTCATGACGACTCTGCTGCGCGAGCACGCTGAACAGCAATTTGCCGAAGAACTCCACGAACTCCAGAACGCCGATACCCATCAGCGACCACCAAACTGGAAGCTGTCGCCGTGGGCAGTTGCAACCTATTTGCTCGGAGGAAAACTTGAAAACGGTTTTGAGATTTCTCCGAAATACATCGGCCAGCGGCGCCTGGTCGAGATTGCGATTGCAACGTTGACCACTGACCGGGCGCTGCTGCTGATTGGCGTACCAGGAACGGCGAAGTCGTGGGTTTCAGAGCATTTAACGGCGGCGATTTCGGGTGATTCAACCCTGTTGATTCAGGGCACAGCGGGCACGGGCGAAGAAGCCATTCGCTATGGCTGGAACTACGCGAAATTGCTGGCTGAAGGGCCGTCAATGGACGCACTCGTGCCGAGTCCGATTATGCGCGGGATGCTGGATGGCAAAGTGGTGCGACTGGAAGAACTGACCCGTGTTCCATCAGATGTACAGGACACATTGATTACCATTCTTTCGGAAAAGACATTGCCGATTCCGGAACTCAATTCAGAAGTTCAGGCTCGTAAAGGGTTTACCGTGATTGCCACGGCCAATGACCGTGATCGTGGCGTGAACGAACTGTCCAGCGCTTTAAAACGGCGGTTTAACACCGTGGTTTTGCCGCTTCCGGCCACAGTGGATGAAGAAGTAGAGATTGTCGAACGCCGTGTCGCCAGCATGGGACGCGCACTGGAACTGCCGGCTGAGCCTCCGGCGCTGGAAGAAATCCGGCGTGTGGTGACGATTTTCCGCGAACTTCGGAGCGGTGTGACCACCGATGGAAAATCAAAGTTGAAAACGCCTGGCTCGACCTTGAGCACCGCCGAAGCCATTTCCGTCGTCAATAACGGTCTGGCACTGGCCGCGCATTTCGGAGACGGGCAGATGCGAGCCCACGACGTTGCTGCCGGGTTGATTGGCGCCGTGGTGAAGGATCCGGTTCAAGACAAAGTGGTCTGGCAGGAATATCTGGAAACCGTCGTCAAAGAACGCGACGGCTGGAAAGACCTCTACCGTGCCTGCCGCGAAGTCAGCTAATCGAAAAAGCTTAATATTTTTTGGAGTGCGCCGACTTGTCGGCGCTTTGGGTCTTGGCGACTTGTCGCCATTGGAATGGAATCAATCAGCGACAAGTCGCTGGAAGTCAAAGCTGTGACACGTCAC
>DAOQNB010000507.1:0-5160 GCA_035335845.1 Acidobacteriota bacterium
TGGTGGTGTGCTGGGTGGGCCGATCAAACGTGACAAGTTGTTTTTCTTCTTGAGTTATGAAGGGATCCGGTCACGGGTGGGGAACACGATTTTCACCAATGTTCCAACCCTTGAGCAGCGCACGGCGGTCAATACTGGGGTTCTGGATGGAGTGCGAATTGATGTTGATCCGGTAGCGGCCCGACTGCTCCAACTCATTCCGCTTCCGAATGCGAATTCAAGCTTTGGAAATTTCATTTCAAACAATCCAATTCGCAACCGAAATGACAATGGATTGGTGCGGGTGGATTACATCATAGGGCCGCACGATACAATCAATGCCCGCTATCTGATCAATGATCTGAGCATATTTACGCCAGTTCAATCATCTTCGGGCACATCGAGCGGGGCGGCGCAGGTGCCAGGATATGGGTTGAAAACAACCGTTCGCACCCAAAACTTCACGCTCGGAAGTACCCACTTGTTTTCTTCATCTACCGTCAACGAAGCCCGGTTTGGTCTCAACCGCGTGTTTGACTTTTATGAAGGTGAAGACCGGACCAACCCGGCGCCGCTCGGGTTGCCGACCAATCCACTTGACAGCCGCAACGTTGCTCTTCCGCAAATTGTCATCTCCGGGTTATCTGGAATTGGCAACAGCAATATTTATCCATTTGGCGATGGATTAACGACGGCCCAGTTTCTCGACACCCTCACGCTCTCGCGCGGAAACCATACGCTCAAGCTGGGGGCTGATGTGCGACTGGCTTATGTCAATGGTTTTCAGGACTTTAGCTTTTCAGGAACGGTCAGTTTTGATGGAGCCGTGAGCGGTATCAGTTCACTCTATGATTTTTTGCAGGGCACGCCATCACCTCAGACCACCTTCATTACTCGTGGGCTAACGGCACCGCCAATCAGGCAGCAAAACTACTATTTCTTTGTCCAGGATGACTGGAAGGTTCGCACCGGGCTGACTTTCAACCTTGGATTGCGCTATGAACTCAACAGCGTCCCCACCGCCAGTGGCCGATTGACCAATTTCACGCCGGACCGGGGTTTCTTCAATGATCAGGCTGGATTGTTTGACGGCGATCACAACAACTTTGCGCCGCGAATTGGGTTTGCCTGGACGCCATTTGAATTTGGAAGAACGGTCATCCGGGGCGGGGCTGGGATGTTTTATGACCTGGTTTTTGCCAATGTACCGTTTAGCCTGACCTTTAATCCGCCAGCGTCAGTTCAGTTTTATCCGTTGTTTGGGACAGATCCGGAACCGGGTCAGCTTGGTTCCGTTTTTGCCGATATTCCGCAAGCACCAGATTTTGAAGATGCTGGGCCGGCATTGATTACGATTGACCCAAAACTCCGCACGCCCTATGCCTTTCAGTGGAATCTGAATGTTCAACAGGAACTGGGCAATGGGCTGGGGTTTGAAATCGGCTATTACGGCACCCGTGGCGTCAAACAGGTACTCAATCGCGACATCAATCAGGCCGTCTTTTTCCCTGGCGATTCCAGCGTTTCAAACATTTTTGACCGCCGACCAACCCAGTTGAGCGGGAATGCCTTTTTGCTCAATGGCGTGGATGTCGGCGGAATTGATTTGATTCAGCAGCAGGAAGCGTCGGCGACTTCGATTTATCATTCGCTCCAAACCCGACTGAGCGGACGGCTGACCAAAGATTTCTACTTTTTGACCAGTTACACCTGGGCACATTCGATTGACAATGCCTCGGATATCTTTGGATTTACCGGGAGTTCGGGGTTTCCACAGGACAGTAACAATTTGCGAGCCGAGCGAGCCAATTCACCATTTGACATCCGACATCGGTTCACCAGCAGCTTCACCTTTGATTTGCCTTTTGGGCAGGGGAAAATGTTTGGTTCAAAAGCCAGTCGAAAGCTTGATCTGGTGATTGGCGGCTGGCAGGTCAACGGCATCATCACGGCGCAAACGGGCCAGCCGTTTTCGGTTCGGCTTGGGCAAGACGTGGCACTTGATGGCAATCCACTCAACGAACAGCGCCCAAATGACATTCCGGGTGCCTTTGTTCCAGATGGAAAGGGTGGGTTACGCTTGACGGTTCCAGTCGAACGTCTTATTCCGTCACCTGGTACCTATGGAAATCTGGGCCGAAATACATTTCGCGGTCCAAAATTCGTCAACTTTGATTTTTCAGTATTCAAGGAATTCCGCCTCAAGGATGATATCAAGCTCCAGTTCCGTTCAGAGTTCTTTAACCTGTTCAATCATCCGAACTTCGCTTTACCTGAAGTGAATCTCTCATCTCCAACCTTTGGCACATTTTCGCGAACTCCGGACGTTGCGGCTGGCAGCCCACGGATTGCCTCTGGTGCCCAGCGGGTTATTCAATTGGCCTTGAAGTTGACGTTTTAGTACCTGGTGCTTCGTGCTTGGTTCTTGGTGACTGGTTCTTCTTCGAAAGTATTGATTCCTAAGCACAAAGCACCAGGCACAAAGAACAAAGAACAAAGAACAAAGAACAAAGAACAAAGAACAAAGCACCACACTCCATGAAAGCAGGACCACCTATGAACCGGGGAATTTGCGTTTGTTGGCCACGCGCCTTTTCCCTGGGTGGGTATCTGCTTTGGTTGTGTCTGGCACTCTGGTGGATTGGTGACCAGCCGGTTTGTGGAGCGGTTCCGCTTCAATTACCACAGATTGAGGCCACGGTTGATGCCTCAACCCGGTGGAAATATTGCTCAGGCGATGATCTGACCTGGGCAAATCCAGAGTTGAATGATTCAGATTGGAAGACAGTTGATCTCGAAAAAGCCTGGCAGCACCGCAATTATCGGCAATTTTCAGGGTTTGTCTGGTATCGCCAGACATTTGAGCTTCCCTGGTCCCCATCGGAATTAGAACGTCATAGCCGGCCTGGTATTTCGGTTGGCGCGATCCATTACGCCTGTTATTCGGTGTATGTCAATGGGCGGTTGATCGGTCAATTTGGTGAAATGCCTCCCAGGGTTGAGTATAAGCCGCCGCAACGGGTTGTATTTTCAATTCCTGATGATGCACTCAAGGCTGGTTCGAAATTGGTGGTTGCGATCCGAATGTGGCGCAATCCAGAGTATGGCCCGGTGGCCACAAGTTTCGTTGATATTCGCCCCCCCATGCTGATCATTGGGTTTGTGTCACCCTTGCAGTTTCGGGTTAACTCGCTCACCCAGCAGGAAGAATTGGCCGAATTGTCAAAGCTGGTGGCGGCGATTGTCTTTTTTCTGGTTGGCCTCTATCACCTCCAGCTTTTTCAACGGCGTCCTCAACAACGAGAATACCTCTGGTTTGGCCTGCTGACGCTTGGAGCTACGGCCAACATCTTTTTCCTTTCAATCTGGGCCGGGAAATTTCTGACACCACTGGTGGCTTTCTCTCTTGGTCGCGCGGCCATCCATCTGACTTTTATTCCCTGGATTATGTTTTCCTGGGTGATGTTTGAGTGGAAGCCGAATCGCTGGGTGCAGGGGTATCTCTGGTTTCAAGGTGTGCTGGCGGCAGTAACCTTGCTTTCACCACGCTTGATGGGCGTTGAAGTTGGAAACTGGCCAGTGTACACGCTGATTCCACTCTTGTATGTGTGGCTGTATTTGATTCCACGGGAGGCGCTTCGAGGGAACCAGGAAGCCCAAACCATTTGTCTGGGGTTGTTGTGCCTGGCTGCCGCCCGGATCTATCAGTTACTCGGGGTTTTAGAGTTGGTGCCATTCCAAAACCTGGTCCATTGGGGATTTGGCGCCCTCATCATTTCCATGTCGGTGTCCCTCTCAAACCGGTTTAGCCGGGTCTACCAGGAACTCGATTTACTCAATCAGGAACTGGAAACCAAAGTCAACCAGCGAACCGCTGAATTAGCCGAGACGCTGGACCGAGTTCAGGTTTCTGAACAGCAAGCCCTGCAGGCGCAACAGGTTGCCCTCGAAGCCAACCGTGCCAAGAGTATTTTTCTGGCCAATATGAGCCACGAACTCCGCACACCGCTCAATGCCATTCTGGGATTTGTCCAGTTGCTGCGCCGGCGGGAACGCATTGACCCGGAAAACCGCAAAACGCTCGACATTATCTCCCGAAGCGGTGAACACCTGCTGGCATTGATCAACGATGTGCTCTCCATTTCCAAAATCGAAGCCGGTCAGATTACCTTAAATGAAAAGTCATTTGATCTGGCACGACTCCTGGGTGAAATCGAAGACATTTTTCGAATGCGGGCTGAGACAAAAGGGATCGAACTGGTGGTGGAACATCAAACACTCCTGCCAGCCTACGTTTTTGGCGACGAAGGCAAATTGCGCCAGGTTTTGATCAATTTGCTCAACAATGCACTGAAGTTTACCGAAGAGGGAAGCGTTCGATTAACCGTGGGGTGGGAACAAAATCGAGCCTTCATCGAGGTTGCCGATACCGGGTTTGGGATTGCTACTGAGGAGCTTCCGAAATTGTTTGAAGCGTTCTCGCAAACCGAAAGCGGTCTGAAAGCCAAAGAAGGTACAGGACTTGGACTGGCCATCAGCCGCAATTTTATCAGGCTGATGCAGGGCGAGATCGAGGTTTCAAGCGAGCTTGGAAAAGGAACGACGTTTCGCTGTACCCTGAATTTACCCAAAACCGAAACCCCGGCTGAAGCTCAACTCCGTCCAAGCCTGGTGGTTGGGTTGGCGGCTGATCAACCAGAGTACCGAATCCTGGTCGTGGACGATGTCGCTGAAAACCGGTTATTGCTGTCAACCTTGATGACTCAGGTAGGATTCCAGGTTCGGGATGCGGCCAATGGCCAGCAGGCGATACACATTTGGAGAGACTGGCACCCCAATTTGATCTGGATGGACATTCGCATGCCGGTGTTGGGTGGCGTAGACGCGACAAAGGAAATTCGACGATTGGAAGCCTCACGCCAGGATGAACCGACGGCATCTCGAACGGTCATTATCGCGCTGACCGCCAGTGCCTTTGAGCAGGACAAAGAGAAGATCCTGGTTGCCGGGTGTGATGATTTCATCACCAAACCGTTTCAGGAAGCCACGCTCTTCCAAAAAATGACTGACCATCTCGGCGTCCAATTTCTCTATGAAGACGAGATCATTTCATCATCACCCGATGGGCCCTCATCCACATTTCTGGAAGAACAACTCCAAACACTCTCGGATGAATATTTT
>DAOQNB010000508.1:0-5157 GCA_035335845.1 Acidobacteriota bacterium
GTGGTCATTTACCAGGAAAAGCATCACGTCTATATGGCGCGATTGCGCCAGGGAAAGCTGATTCAGCGATTGAAAATCAACCACGAATGGCAAATCTGTGATGGGGTGTTACTGGCTCTGGGTTCAGAATTCCCATTGTAGGCGGTTTCCGGGTCAGTGCTGTCCAAAATGGTGTTCCTGCCAGTGAGTGAGCCACGCCTGGAGGTCTGGGTGGCGACTTTTGGCGCGGTGAACCAGTTCAATGGGGTGAGCGGCTGGCACAATACCAAACGCTGTTTTCAGCCAGTTTCGGAAATGTTCGAGTTCTTCCAGATTGTATGCTGGGCCGGTGAAATAGTCGTTCGCCGCCGAATAGCCAAGTTCAGTTTCCCCAAGCGCCAGCAGCGAGAGAAAATCTTCCATTGTCTCAGCCAGAACGGTCCATTCCGTTCCTTCAGAACCAACAAAGACAATCGGTGCCGTCTCAAGCGTTTGCCCCGGATATAACCAGAAGGCATAAGTTGAACCGTCTGAAATGCGGCCAAAATGGGCAAACTGGACGGCAGCTTCAGTGTCTCCGTCAAATGCGTCAGCATCTCCAAACCGTTCGGCACACAACTGAAACCGGCCACTGTACCAGCCAGGAACCTGGTTCTGATACTCAAACAGTTTGATAAGTAAGGCCGGGAGCTGGCTCCCTGGCGGAAAGTTTTTCTGAAAAGTGCTGAAGTCCATGGTGTGTCGTCACGAGACAGGCTTCTTTTTGGATTGCTGGATGCCCCTTCGAAACCAGTACTGTTCCTGTTTATGGTTGGCCCAATATGGATCATCAATCATATCTTCCAATCCTGCCTGGGCAACCGCATCTGGTGGCTGGTTACAGTACCCGTCTCGCTGATAGTGAATGATTGGAAGATCAGTGCTTTCAGTCTTCAAAGTCATAACAGTACACATCGTCTGGCAACGCACCGGGTTTCAGCAGTGAGATTTCCTTTAAATATCCGGTGTGCAAGTCATAAACCCATCCATGGAGATAGGGTCGCTGCTCAAATTTCCAGGCTTTTTGAATGATGGAAATATGAACCAGGTTTCGCACCTGCTCTTCGACATTGAGTTCAACCAGCCGCCGCCAGCGTTGATCAGCATCGGTGATGGCATTGAGTTCAGCTTTATGGAGGGTATAGACATCTTTGATACTGTGCAGCCACTTGTTGATCAAGCCCAGATTTTTGTGAGAAGTTGCACTTTTTACGCCTCCGCACCCATAGTGTCCGCAAATGATGACGTGTTTGACCTTGAGTACATCCACCGCATATTGAAGGACGCTCAGCAAGTTCAAATCCGTATGAACCACAAGGTTGGCCACATTTCGGTGGACAAAGAGTTCTCCGGGCTCAGTTCCAGTGATATCTTCCGCCGGAACACGACTATCAGCGCAACCAACCCACAAAAAGTGAGGTGTCTGGACGTCTTTGTGCCGCAAAAAGTAATCTTCCCGCATGTCGAGCTTTTCTTTCACCCAGGCTTTATTCGCCAGCAGAAGTTTCTTGTATTCTTCCATTTGGTCCTCCAAAAAGTTTCATCCACCCAAGCTGCGGGGGAATTTTTGAATCGAGATTCTTTTTCTCGATGGTGATATTGCGGTATTTGGCCAGTTCTTCAAACTCGGTAATCACTTCGTAAATATCCTGGTCAATATAGAGCGATTTGGTCGCGTCAAGGATCAGGATGACATCATTTGGAATTTTGGTCAGTTGTTCTTTAAGTTCGGCTTTGTTGACAAAGGTCATGTCTTTGTTAAAGCGAATCAGGTAGTAATTGTCCTGGTCAACACACGTCATAGCGGAATGATGGTTTGCCCGAATCACAAAAAAGAGCCCAAAGAAGAACCCAATGGTGATCCCCACCAGCAAATCCGTAAACACAATGGCCACGATGGTAATGATAAATGGAATGAATTGTTCACTCCCCTGACGGTACATCTCTTTGAAAACACTCACGTTCGCCAGTTTGTACCCGACAACACATAAAATCGCGGCCAGACAGGCCAGGGGAATGCGGTTCAGGAAGGTTGGGATCAGAAACACCGCGATCAGTAAGAGTACCCCGTGAAAGATTGTCGCCATCCGGGTTCGGCTCCCAGCATAAACATTGGTTGAGGTCCGAATCACCACCGAGGTAATCGGCAACCCGCCGAGCATTCCAGAGGTAATATTGCCGATTCCCTGGGCCATCAACTCACGATTGGTGTTTGAAATGCGCTTGAACGGATCAATTTTGTCCGCAGCTTCAATCGCCACCAGGGTTTCAAGACTGCCAACCACGGCAAAGGTGATTGCCAGGGTGTACACTTCAGGATTGGTCAAGGATGAGAGACTCGGCAAGGTGAACTGATTGAAAAAAGTGCTCAGGCTGGTTGCAATTGGCAGCGAGACCAGATGACCATCCTCGGCCCGTAAATAAAACCCGGTAAAGAACAGCCGAAACAGTTCATTGATGAGCGTCCCAATCACGACCACCAGCAACGGTGCCGGGACAAAACTTAGAATCCGATTCTGTTTCAAGAACGGTCGTTCCCAGAGCAATAGAATCGCCAGTGAAATCAAGGCAATAACCACGGCTTCCGGGTTCCAGGTAAGGATCGCCTGAACGATGGCAAAGAGCGTATTGTCATTGCCCACGCCCTGGAGAAATCCAAAATCCCCGATGTAATCTTTATCCTGTCCAAGCGCGTGGGGGATTTGCTTGAGAATAATGACGATCCCAATGGCGGCAAGCATTCCTTTGATAACCGAGGTCGGCACGTAATCTCCGATTCTTCCACCCCGGAACAGTCCAAAAATAATTTGGAGGATCCCTGATAAAACGACTACGGCCAGGAAAGCTTTGAAACTGCCGCTTGATTTGATACCGCCAGCGACCATCACCGCCAGACCGGCGGCGGGCCCGCTGACGCTGATTTCGGATCCGGAGAGCGCCCCAACCACCAACCCACCGACAATACCGGCAATCACACCTGAAAACAGCGGTGCGCCAGAAGCCAGTGCAATGCCAAGGCATAAGGGCAGGGCCACCAGAAAGACAACCAGTCCACCTGACAGGTCATAGGGCAGGTTTGATTTCAAGTGACCTTCGAACAAAATCGGATTTTGTGGTTTCACCATACGGTTTTTCTGCTCAACCTTTCCATTTGCTCAAAAAGGCTGTTGGTCTTCTTCGCAGTTGATCACAGCCCCAAATATCGTCGAAATTTCGAAAACTCCGCTAACTTACAGGTCTTTGCTCAATTCGACCAGCTTTTCTCGATGTGCGGGCGGTTGTTATTCATCTTTATTGTCAACCGGGTAGAGTTGGGTTTCATTTCGGGCAAAAGGAGGGTGTGCAACAACCTGCCACCAGTCAGCATAGGCGGGGCACCCAGGAAGATATTCCGGAAGCCGGTTGACCACAACTTCCCAGCCGTCCATCTCTTCATCAATTTCAAAGGCAAATCCGCGACAGGTGCCAACTTCGATGCAGATCAAATCAACTGCCCACAGGTCGCGTTTATATGCCAGGAGATAGGCAATGTCCTGCCAGGCAATGACTGTTTCTTGCTCAATGTTTCCCTTGACCGAGCGAGTCTTCCAAAGCTGATGTGGAGTGCAAATGATTGAAAACGTAGGAGATGACCGTGGGTCTCGAAATCGCGCCAGGATATGTGAAAGCCAGGTTGGTTTGGGTTCTTGTGGGTTGTTCATCGGGGAACCCTCCGGTCATCAGGGAAAATCAAGGTTGGGGCCGAGAAGCGGTGAAAGAGCACTGAGATCATTGAGGCACTGCTGTGCCAGTTGAGCATACTCTCGAAAAGCGTCCTCTATTTCCGACAACAGTTGCGGGTGATTCTCATCAGTTGTGTTTGCTTTTTCCTGTAACTGGAAAAACACCAGATTGTCTTCATCAATTGACTGTTGGAAGGCATCAGCCCGTTCCAACAAGGCAGGCAGGGTTTTGATTCTCCCTTCCTGGTACTGTTTGAACAGAAAGCCGATTTTTGCTTCCTGGTACGGAAATACCAGAAAACCATTGAGCGCCTTCCAGAGAACTTCAAGCGCCTGCTCTGGTGTCCAGGCGACACACAGTTCAACCAGCCAGTCATCACTTTTGGGCAAAATCTGTTGCAGGTGATCAGACCACCCAACCCACTCCTGATTTTGGAAATAGCTGCTTTCAATGGCTGCAATCCATTGAAGTTGTGTCACCCTTGGATTGAAAGAAATATCAGGTGCACCCATACCACATGTCTATGATGTCTTTATAGTTCCCAGGATTTTCGTGGTACTTCTCGTAACCCGAACATGTTCTCTTGACTTGAAATGATAAGAAATTCCCAAAGTAAAAATAACTCCAGTCAGGGGTTCCGAGATAATCAATCGGATGCCGTCCAATCCCAACTTCACGGCCCCGAACCTCTTCAAATTCATTCCTTAACTCTGAGTGAGTTTTTCCATCTCCAAGAAAGTCACACTTCATTGGGTAATAGCCTGTCAGCGAAACGATTGAGAAATACTGGCCATTATAGATTTCCTCTATCGCATGCTCTAAAAGTGAATCATCTGCGATTCCACGTAGCGGAAAAATCAGTCGCTCAAAGATGAGGATTTCTATTTCTGAATGAGTTTGCCCGGATATCAATTCTTTGAGTTCAGGCAAAGAACGAACCAGATATGAGATTCCATTTCCTGAACTATGCGGAAACTCTAAATGAACGAATAACTCACCAGTTTTTGAGATCCAATCATGAAGTTGAGCCAAATGATAAGGCAGAAATAACTCGATGTAATTCATAATGAATCCAGGTCACAACTGAGTCCAAATTCTGGTGCGCCCATTGGGTGTTTTTTCATTCATCCCCAAATTGAAACCAATCTGATTCAACAATTATTGCGTCCCACGGCATGGTTCCCATTTCCCAAGATTTTTTATAGAAACCAATTACCAATTTGTACTTCCATTTCTTTGAAGTCGTTGAGGCCAACTCTGGCAACTTTTGAGAATTCCGTGAGGTGTCAGTTCCGGTCCTTAACCCACTAATATAGCCGCTGAGTTTGTGAAAGCAAGGTTGGCCATCTTGCGGCACAGCCCCAGAGACTTCTACTGAGAGTTCCTCTCCCGGTTTAATTTCAACCGGTGGGTCGT
>DAOQNB010000509.1:0-5154 GCA_035335845.1 Acidobacteriota bacterium
CAATGGCCTGATGCTCAAATGCAAACGCCTCGGCCTGGAGTGGCATGATTAGCGAAGTGGCGAGGTAGCAAAACGTTGATCCTCAACATGGTCTGGTCAAGTTTTCAACCCTGTATTTCCGCGATTTCACGATTTTACCATTTGATTGACTACTTGCGACTTCGCTATTTCCACAGGCGTGCTTTCACGTGCAATGATCTCAGCGACGGCTGTGCGCAAACGCTCTAAAATTCCTTCATTGGTGGTGCCGCGGATATCAACCGGGTAAAAATGAGCTTCATTAAATCCGGTGTGGCGAATAATCCGCTTAAACAACTTTGATTGCACCTCTGGAGCACAGGCACCTGACAGAATATAGGTGTCTGGGCCTGCCGATTGGAAAATATCCATCAACACCGCATTTCCACCCTGACCACACAATTGTGGGTTGACCAGGCTGTACGTGACATCCAAACCTGACTCAATTTGGAATGGAAGCGTGTTCATGTCAGCGTCTTTAAACGACGTACACATGCCCTTACAATTGCAAAGTACAACTTTGATTTCCATACTGCCTCCGTGGGAACCAAACCAGAAATGTCTTGACCCCTGATTTGAAAGAGGCAATTCACGTACCCGGAAATCAAAGTAACCACCAAATCCAGGAATTGCGAAAACATCTTATTTTACAATCATTTGGCAACCATTCGAGTTTCATTCACTGTTTGCCACAATACGCCTGTACCTTGAAACCAAAAGATTTCACCTGAAATCTGGTTACCACTTGAACCAAATTGCGGAGTATTCCCCAGATTGTTCGTGAGCGCCTGCCCAGGGTTCACTCAGTGCAGGTAAAACAGCAACCGGGTCGCAGGTGAAAGGCGAAACTTTCAGTCAGTTACGGTATATGCCGAGACAGGAGGAGCGAAAAGAAGCCGGGTTGACGACTCGCGACGTCGCTTTTAGTAACTCCGGGTAAGTCCGCCATCCACAGTAACGCTTTGCCCCGTGATGTAGCCAGCTTCCTCAGATAATAAAAAGGCCACAGTCCGGGCGATTTCCTGAAGCTGTGCCGGGCGGTTCATCGGAATTGCCTCTCGCGTTTCGTCTGAAATTTCATAATTTTCGACATATCCAGGCAAGATGCAGTTCATACGGATATTGGCGCGGGCATAGCGGTCAGCATAGAGCTTGGTAAAACTCGACAGTGCTGCCCGCAACACCGATGACACCGGCATTGGCAGTGACGGCATGCGCATGGTGAATGAGGAAATATTGACCAATCCGCCACCGCCCTGCAGTTCCATCACCGGCGTGACCAGCCGTGACATTCGCACCACATTTAAGAGCAAGAGATCCAACCCTTTGTGCCAGTCCTCATCCTGGATGTTGAGCAACTCGCCCTTGGCCGGGTGGCCGGTGTTGTTCACTACGGCATCAATTCGGCCATATTTTTCAAGGGTGGCGGTAACCAGACGTCGAATGTCGGTTTCTTCGGTCACCGAACCGGTAATACCAAAACCACCCAGTTCTGAGGCCAGGTCTTCAGCTTCGGTCGAACGTGACATGAGTGCCAGTTTATAGCCACGGTTGGCCAGTTCACGGGCACAGGCGGCGCCCATTCCACGACTGGCAGCCGTGATAATGGCAACTTTAGGTTCCTGCATCGTGTGTGTTCCTTTGTGATTTGAGTGAAGGTTGAAGGCATTGACGCAGATGCTGCAACACCTGGATGGCTGTCTCAACCTCGGTGACCTCAAGGTCGTGCGACAGCCTGGAAATTTCAGTTGAAATCGTGGTGGAAAGTTCTTGAAAGACGGCTTCTCCGTGGGCAGTCAACTGTACGAGTTTTGATCGCTGGTGGTCAGGATTGGCAACAAATTCAATCACTCCGTCCTGAGCGAGTTCATTCGCCAGCGTCTGCATCCGTTGACGGGTGACCGAGCGCATGCGCGCCAGTTGTGGAACCGTCCGTGGGCCAGTAGTTTTCAACAATCGCAACATTCCCCAATATCCGCCACCTGACTGCGTTACCGCGCCAATGCGTTTTCCTGCCGCCCGGAGGGTAAAAAACATCTCCAGCGTTTCAACCAGTAACGCTTCAACCGCCTGATTCAATATTTGTGCAGCCGGCACCTGATTTGGTTGGGGGTCCATAGTCAGCATCCATCCATGAAAAAATCGCTATTTGTCTGGGTTTCAACACGTTTGTCAAGCCAGGAATCCTTCTGAATGAGAAAACTGGTCGTGAGTGCGGTTTTATATTGACAATAAAATTGTCATTATGACAAGTTTATTGTCAATACTGACAGTTTTACCAATGGAGGAATTCGGGCATGGGCTACATTGCGTCTCAATTTGGTAACCCACGTGGGCTGGTTGGAAAATGGATTGGCTGGTTAATGGCAATCAAAAACAATGACCGAATTGACTGGACCTGTTCACAACTTGGAGTTCGTCCGGGAGATCGCCTGATTGAAATTGGGTATGGTCCGGGAGTTGCTATTGAAAAACTTATCCAAAGCACACCACAGATTCAAATTGTGGGCATTGATCACTCTGAAACCATGTTTGCGCAGGCTTACCGGCGCAACCTCAAAGTGATTCAAACGGGTCAGGTCACATTGCACGTTGGAACTGTGGCGCCGCTTCCATTGGCGGATTGTTCTTTTCACAAAGCACTTACTATCAATTCCAGTTTTTTTTGGCCCGACCCGGTCGAAGGTTTTCGCGAACTGCTCCGAGTGTTGAAACCAGAAGGGAAAATCGCCGTGACCGTTCAGCCTTTTTTTGCCAAAACTGATGATCAGTTTCAGAAAGCGGGAACGACTCTGGTCAGTCAGTTGCGGGAAGCCGGTTTCCAGCTCATTTCACTTGACCGAAAACACATGAGGCCGGTTGATTGCTGGTGTGCAATTGGGCTGAAAAAGCGAATTGAACCATCTATTTTTTGACAGGTGTCTGAAAATCAGATACCTATGCTGCTTTTTAAGACGGTTCCTTTGTTTTCCGTGAGGTCTTATGAAAATTTTTGTCACCGGCGGCGCCGGATTTATTGGCTCACACGTAGCCGACGCATTTCTGAACCTTGGTCATAAAGTCGTCATTTTCGACAATCTCTCGACTGGACGACGTGAAAATCTTAATCCTCAAGCCAAATTTATCGAAGGTGATCTGGGTGATGATTCGTTGCCTGACATTCTGAAGGCTGAATCTCCGGATGTGATCAGCCACCATGCTGCCCAGATTGATGTTCGCAAATCGGTCACCGACCCGCGATTTGACGCCCAGGTCAATATTTTGGGTTCCATTCACCTGCTCGAAGCTGCCCGTCAGGCTGGTGTCAAACACGTCATGTTTGCTTCGACGGGCGGTGCAATTTACGGAGAGCAGGACTACTTTCCCGCCGATGAAAACCATCCGTTGCGGCCCTGTTCGCCCTATGGCATTGCCAAACTGTCGGTTGAAAAGTACCTGGATTATTACCGGCTGGTGTATGGTCTGAAGACGACCATCTTGCGCTATGCCAACATTTACGGCCCGCGCCAGAACCCGCATGGCGAAGCCGGAGTGGTCGCCATTTTCTGTGAACGGATGCTTTCCGGCAAGCCACTTGTGATCAATGGCGAAGGGTTGCAAACCCGCGATTATGTGTTTGTGGGCGATGTGGTCAAAGCCAATCTGTTCACGATCAATGATGACCACAGCGATATTTACAACGTCGGCACGGGTGTTGAAACCACGGTGGTGGATATCTTTCATCACCTGCGTGAAGCATCCGGGTTGGACATTGCCGAAAACCACGGTCCAGCCAAAGCTGGCGAACAACTCCGGAGCGTGCTCACCTCGCGCAAACTCTTTGAACACTTTGGCTGGAAACCCCAAATGCCGATTGCCGAAGGGCTAAAACTCACGTTGGAAAGCTTTCGCCAACCGGTGCAGTAATCACTCCGATTTTAATGCAATTTGGAAAAGTCTTATGCAAAACCTGCTTGTGACTGGCGGATGCGGCTTCATCGGAAGCAATTTTATTCGGTATCTGCTTGAAGAATCTGATTTTACCGGGCGTGTGATCAATCTTGACGCGCTCACCTATGCCGGAAATCCGGAAAATCTGGCTGATCTGGCCGCCCGCTCTCCGCAACGTTATACATTTGTCCAGGCTGACATTTGTGATGCCGCCAAAGTGGCTGAAATCTTTGACAGTCACCAGATTGACACGGTCTGTCACTTTGCCGCTGAATCACACGTTGACCGCTCGATTGTCAATCCGGGGGCGTTTATCCAGACCAATGTCGTTGGCACCTACACACTGCTTGAAGCCGCCCGTCAGCGCAAAGATCGAATTTCACTCTTTCACCATGTCAGCACTGACGAAGTCTATGGCAGTCTGGGCGAGGAAGGGTTCTTCACCGAGGACACGCCATACCGTCCAACCAGCCCCTATTCAGCTTCAAAAGCCGGTTCAGACCATCTGGTGCGGGCCTATTTCAAGACATATGGGTTGCCGGTGACAATTTCGAACTGCTCCAACAATTACGGCCCCTATCATTTCCCGGAAAAACTGATTCCGCTGATGATTCTTAATGCGCTCGAAGGCAAACCATTGCCGGTGTATGGCGATGGCCGCAATGTACGCGACTGGCTCTATGTCCGCGACCACTGCACGGCAATCTGGACAGTGATGAATCGAGGGCGACGCGGACAGACCTACAATATCGGCGGCCACAATGAAATCCGAAACCTGACCGTAGTCGAGACCATCTGCACATTGCTGGATGAAATGGTTGAGCCGTTGCCCACTGGACCGCGCTCCAATTTAATTACCTTTGTCAAAGACCGGCCCGGTCACGACTGGCGTTACGCGATTGATTCAACCAAAATTCAACAGGAATTAAGCTGGACACCGGAAGAATCATTCGAAACCGGCATCCGCAAAACCATCACGTGGTATTTGGAAAACCGCACCTGGGTTGACCACGTCCGAAGCGGCGAATATCAAACCTGGATGGCGGCCCAGTATGGAGTGACTGGGTGATGTGAGAATGCAGAATGCAGAACCCTTTTAGCAGTTAGTGGTTGGTTTTTAGTGCCTGGTTCTTGGTTCTTGGTGCTTGGTGCTTGGTTCTTGGTTCTTGGTTCTTGGTTCTTGGTGCTTGGTTCTTGGTTCTTGGT
>DAOQNB010000510.1:0-5144 GCA_035335845.1 Acidobacteriota bacterium
CAGGTTCGTGTTGAGCAGCGAGCGCTCTCAGACTTTGAACGGTTTGGACGTGAATTGCACCAAACTTTGGGAAGTGGAACGCTCAAGCTCGATTTTTTGACTTCCGCACCGGGTGAAATTCGCCGGTGGGTCAGTGACCATACCCGGCTGCATGCCTGGGTCGCTCTTGACCGACCCGTTGAAGATGGCGACTTTTACAAACCAGTAGGAGTGAAAAAAGTTCTCTTTAAAGGGGCTGAAGCTATTTGTGTGGTGTACCGGGTGGGAACGCATCCGGTGACGCTGCTGGCGATGAACCAGCAGGCGCTCCCTGAGCTTCCAAAGGAACGCCCGCATGTTGTGGATGTTGCCACCCAGACTGATCCTGAATCGGGGCTCAAGGTGATGTCATGGGCCAAGGATGGTCAGGCCTATGTTGTGGTATCGGATCTTCCAGAATCGGGCCAGCAGGGATGTTTTCTCTGTCACGCCCAACCGGAACGCCGGGAACAAATCCGGTCGGGCTTTCAGCAAGGGAGGAACTCAAGATGAAACGAAACATTCAACTTTTGGCAATTGTGGTGATGGTTGGAAGTGGCAGTCTGGCTTTAGACTGGCACATCCTGGCTGAGAGACCTACGGTAGATGATCCAGGTGATAAGATCATCAAAATCGGAACCATGACGTTTGCTGCCAACTGGTTCTCACCGGTTGAATCACCAACAGATCGATTATATAAAATTGGACGTGAGACATTTATTGCCCGATGTGCCAGTTGTCACAATGAAACTGGTGATAAGCCCCTGAAAACTGGCCCACCCTTAAATCAGCGAACACTTTCACGTGAAAAAATTGAAAAAGATGTTGCCGGGCGGTTGAGTTCTGCCACCGACGAGGTCCGGCAAGGGGTGGTCCTCTACATTGCGAAAATGAATCACCGTGACTGATTCCCAACATCTCAAGCCAGGCCAGCCCTGAGTGTTCAGTTGAAAAACTGGATGCCGGAAATGAATTGCCGGTAATCGTGTTCTCGATATTAATCAAAATGTGAATCAGTTAAGTAAATTGAAATTTAATTGATTGATAATATTCGCTTTAGTTGCTTTAACCAAAAAGTGAATCCTTTTCACCAGTTGGTTAAAACTGGTACCCGGCGGTACTCTCCGCTAAAATGAGTTCGTTCCTGGGAATTATAAACTCAATAAATAAAACTATTTAGCCAGCTATTGATCCGAGCTGGAATGACTTCCGGTCTTGTTTTGGCAAGCGGACTCAATTCAGACGGCGCAACCACAGAGTCTCAACCATGCCCTGACTTGCTTTGCCTGAGAGAGTCAGCCGTCAATCGCTCATTAAACTCATTTGATTAAATGACTTGATCATTTTCTGATATGGAGAGTTTCATCCAGATATCAGCCTGATTCCATTCTGGATCATCATTCACTCAAAATGTAAATGGCTGTATTTTTAATTAAATCTAAATTAATTAATAAGGCCGAGTAAGCGCGCTTTAACGAAAAATATAATTAAACTATTGAATATAAATCGCTTGTGGTTTAATTTGTGATTTAATTGGATATGGTACGTCAATTGCTTTTTCTTATGTGAAATCAATTCACAGTGTGCGTTGCTTGCGCACCACTCGCTTCAGTTCTCAGGCCAGACAGATTTATCCGCACCAGGGATGACATTTTCGTTCAAGAAAGTCGTCAGGCCCGATCCGCCTCAAAATCTGTTTCATTCCAGCCGTTTTCTTCATCGGTTCAATGTCTTGCCTGAGGAATGATGCGCTTCATTGATACTTTCATCAGGGAAAGGCATTCGACTCAAAATGAACACTGTTAAATTTGTACGGCTCCGAAGTTTCATCCACCTTTTTTTTATATTGAACCTGATTGGTTCCAACGCAATATTCGTTTTCGCCCAACCAGCTCAACGGCTTGCCCCTCCAACGCCGCCTCGTGCGTCGCTTCCTGCTGGTTCGGGATCGCTGCGGTTTGAACCAAACCTCGGGCAGGCCGATTCCTCTGTGCGTTACCTGACGCATGGCCCAGGGTATTCGGCATTTTTTACCGGG
Source organism: Acidobacteriota bacterium (assembly GCA_035335845.1). Lineage (GTDB taxonomy): Bacteria > Acidobacteriota > Blastocatellia > Chloracidobacteriales > Chloracidobacteriaceae > JACQXX01. The sequence continues at coordinate 2,057 of DAOQNB010000510.1, forward strand.
ACTGAAATTGTTTGGGCACTTCAAAAACCAGGAGGGGCTTCTCAAGCTTCTCACTCAGAAGATATATCATCCATGATGGATCAGGCACTGGGCGTGGCTGAAATTCCAGCGATTGAATTTGCCCGGCTTCGAATGAAACTGGCCAATCGCAAGACTGAGCCAGTGTTTGTGCCGCAGCAACCTCTGCCTGGAAAAAGTAATTATTTTAAGGGAAATAACCCTGACCAATGGCATCGCAATGTTCCTGGATTTGGCCAGTTACACATTACCGGGGTGTATCCGGGAATTGATATGGTGGTGTATGGCAATGAGCGTCAGCTTGAATATGATTTTGTGTTGTCACCCGGCGCCCGGCCAGAACAAATCAAACTTGAATTTGATGACACTTCCGAACCCGTCCGGGTGGACGCGGATGGCAATCTGATCCTGACGGCTGGTGGCATTTCAGTTTCTCAAAAACACCCGACGCTGTACCAGGAGATCAATGGTGAACGGAAAGTTGTAGAAGGGCGGTTTTCCATTGTATCAGACAACGAGGTTGGATTCGAAGTCCCAGCCTATGATCCGGCCTATCCACTCATTATTGATCCAGTGGTTTCGGTCGAATCGTCAACATATGTTGGCGGAAGCGGGAATGATAGTTTTTCGGGAGTTGTAACGGATACAAACCGCAACCTGTACCTGTGTGGGTTTTCAGCCTCTGCCAATTTCCCGGTTCAATCAGCCTTCCAATCCGACTTGAAAGGTCCCACCGATGTAACGGTTTTAAAACTTGATCCGGCGGGTGAGCTGGTCTATGCCACCTATCTGGGTGGACAGGGTGGTGATACCTCTGGTGATTTAACGGTAGATGATGAGGGCAATGTCTATTTAACGGGCGTAACCAGTTCGACTGATTTCCCGGTGGTCAACCCCGCCCAGCGTTTTTCGGGCGGCGGCAATGATGTGTTTGTTGCCAAATTAAATCCAGAAGGGACCGAACTGGTGTTTTCAACCTACCTGGGTGGTCCGGTGAATGGTACCTCAAACCAGGAACAGGGGACCTCGATTGCGGTTGACCAGTCAGGGGCCGTGTATGTGACTGGAATTACAAGCTCAACCGGATTTCCAACAGTCAATCCCTTTCAATCAAAACTGGGTGGGAGTAGCAATTTTTCAGATGCTTTTGTGACCAAACTGAGCAGCAACGGAAGTCAGATTGTGTTTTCAACCTATCTGGGCGGACGAGGAAATACCTCTGAAAATGGGCTTGGCATTGCTCCAGATAGTGCCGGAAATGTATATGTGTATGGCCTGACGTTCAATTTCAGGTTGTCATCGCTGGTCATTGATTTTCCAGTGACATCCAATGCCTTCCAGCGTGAATTTGGTGGTGGTGGCAGCGATCTGTTTGTCTCGAAATTGAACCCTTCGGGCAATCAGCTTCTGTATGCATCCTATCTCGGTGGGTCTGAGGATGAGAATGCCACCTGTACGGTTGGTTCCTGCAGCAACCTCCTGACCAAAAAGCAGGTTGCAGTAGATGAGGCTGGCAACTTTGTGATTGCTGGTTTTACCACCTCACCAAATTATCCGGTTCGGAATCCGATTCAGGGCACCTTTGGTGGCAGTGTGGATGCTGTTGTCACTCAAATTAATCCAGATGGGTCAGAAATTGTCTTTTCAACCTTTCTGGGCGGCAGTGGAAGCGATTTTGGAACGGGGGTTACCGTTGGTTCAACTGGCGACCTCTATGTAACCGGCGTGACTTTTTCCACCAATTTTCCAACTGTCAACCCAACCCAGGCCGCTTTTGCGGGGCCAGCCGATGTGTTTGTGACTCAAATGAACCGAAATCAAGGAAAACTGGTCTTTTCAACTTATCTTGGCGGAAAAGAGAACGATCAACCGACTGAAATTTTTGTTGATCAGGCGGATAAAATTCATGTGGTTGGGTTTACGACGTCACCAGATTTCCCGGTCCAAAACGCTATTCAGGATAAGTTCTCGGGCGGGCAAGATGCCTTTTTGACTACTTTTGCAGAAGTGGAAGCAACGCCAGATTTTACATTGACAGCCAGTCCGGCTACGCAGATTTTGACTGCTGGTGAGACCAAATCGGTCGAAGTCGCTTTGCAGGGAATGAATGGATTTAACCAGTCCGTGACCTTGTCAACCACAACCACGCCGGCCACTTCGGAATTAAAGCCCGCTCTGTCGGTTGCGTCAGCGCTTCCAGGTGCTCCGATCCGATTGACGCTCAATGCAACTGCCGCGATACAGCCTGGGAGTTATGAAGTGACGGTGACTGGCACCGCTCGAAATCTGGAGCGAAAAGCGGTAGTGACGGTGATGGTGACCCAGGCCGCCGATACCCAATCCCCGATGGTGACTGTGAATAATCCGATGGAGGGCGCCCAGTTTGAATCGCGTCCAAATACACAAATCCAGGTTTCGTGGCAGTCAACTGATGATCAGGGCGTGGTGAGCCATTCGGTTGAACTCAAAGGGCAACGAAATGGAACGGCGTTTCAAGATATGGTGGCAACCGGATTGCCCGGGACAGCTTCGAGTTTTACTCTGACGATTGCTGAAAATGATGCGTTCCTGCAAGGTCAGGTAATTGTTTCCGCCACTGATGCCGCCCGAAATACAGGAATGGGACAATCTGGAATTTTCTCAGTCACGGCCCCACCTCCACCCGATACTCAATCTCCAGCCGTGAGCCAGGTTATGCTGTCAAAGACAAGTATCAAGCGCAAAAAAGACCCATCGCTTACGATTTCCTGGACGTCATCAGACAATGTGGCAGTTGAAAGTCACGATGTTTTATATGCAACCGATGGTGTTACATTTGACACCACTGTGGCTTCAGGTTTAGCTGGTACACTGCAGCAATTTACCTGGACTGTTCCTTCAACCCTTCCCAAAACCAGGCAAGGTCGGATCAAAGTCACGGCAAAAGACCAGGCTGGCAACCAGGGAGAAGCCATGAGTGAAAGCTTGAAGATCAAATAGAATTGAGAGAAACTGGGAATGAAGAATTGAGACTGGAGACTGGTGACTGGGAAATATCTTCCAGTCACCAGTTATACCATTTTGGAATGAA
>DAOQNB010000511.1:0-5135 GCA_035335845.1 Acidobacteriota bacterium
TCATTCTTCATTCTTCATTCTTCATTCTTCATTCTTCATTCTTCATTCTTCACTCCCTGGGAGATGATCTGATGGAAGAGCCAATTGAACAGTCCATATCTACTGTCCCGACCGAAGCTCCAGCGGTGGTGCTCACCAACCGTTCTGTCGGTCTGGTGCTGACGCGATTGCTCTTCCAGCGATTTTGGTACCTGGCGATTACACTGGCAATTTTGCTGGCGGATCAGGTGACGAAAGCCTGGGCCTGGATGATTTTGCGACTGATGCCGTCGCAGCAAATCACCTTGATTGAAGGAATGTTGAACCTGGATTATGCCGAGAATCCAGGTATTGCCTTTAGTTTGTTGGGAAGCTGGCCACCTGCAACCCGCTGGTTCCTCTTTGCCGTGGCCAGTTTAGCTGCCATTGGAGTATTTTTTTATCTTTTGTTTACTCCGCTTCGTGAGCGGCGGTTACTGGTGGCGCTCTCTATGATTCTCGGCGGGATCATTGGTAACGCCATTGACCGTGTGGTACATGGTTTTGTCGTTGATTTTTTGGATGTGTATATCCGATGGCAAGGTGAACATCACTGGCCAACATTTAACGTTGCTGATAGTTTTATTTGTATCGGGGCGTTTTTGCTGGCAGTTGATTTACTGATTGGTTCGCAGCACACCTCTTCGTCCCCGTCGCATTCCCCCCGTATTGAAGTGTAGTCCCTGTTCTTGAACATTGCTGGGTGGTCAAAAGTGGTTACCGTTTTGACCTGGATGTGAAGTTGTCTTGGTAGATTGGGGGAATTTAGCTGAACTTTGCGCTTCGAATCGCGTTACTTCGGGACGCAAAGCAACTTTTTGTTAATTGAGGAATCTGATTTGCATGGAAAAACAATGAACAACACCCTCACTTTCATTGAAAGTTGAGGTAATGAAATGAATTCAGTGATGGTTTTTCAGCAGAGCTGCTCTGCAGAAAGGAAATGGGATATGGCAACGTACGCTGATCCGGAACAACAGTTTGGACCGCTGGAAGTGGTTGAACGTTTGTTGGAGTTGTGCGAACTCGGTGGGTATCCCTCAATGTTGTTTCTGAATTCGACATTTGATCTGGCTTATTATCTGGATGCGTTGGGGTTTGATGTCTACAGCCTGTCAAATGGGGGATGCAAGACCATTGATTTTTCAGAACAGACAGTCAGTATGCTTCCAAGTGGCGACAAAGCACACTGCCACCAAACGGCTCATTAACACGCTCGTTTCGTTTTTGGTTACTGCAGTAAAGGTTTTTAGTCAGGATATTTAGCGGTAGAATTCAGATTTGTAAGAGATCGCAATCGGGCATTGAGTTTTCCTCAATGCCCGATTGCTTTTGAGGGGGCAGCTTGGGGGAAGAGTTCAGGGTGTTGCGGTTGAACGACTGTGCCGGTTCGAACAATTTCAAGTGGAATTTGAAGCTTGACCGTGTGTGGCGGGAAACAGGATTCATCATTGCAGGTTTGGTATCGGAATGAGCCGGTCACCGTGTATTTTCCTGGACGCAGTTTTCGGCCAATCGTAACTGGGACAAGAATATGGACGTTCCCTTCATAGACCGATAAGGGAGTTTCAGAAAACGAAACCTGGTGTGAGATTGCTTCCGGATAGATTGGGTTCGCTGCTTGAAGCCCTTTGGATGGAGTGATTTTCAGTTCAGTCGGAATCAGAAACTCATCTTTGAGTTGATGGGCGTTGATATGATAGCCATCCTGAATCGTCACCTGTACGGCCAGGTGGATCACATCTCCAGGGCGGGCCTTATCCACTGACCACACCGACCGAAGCCCCACCAGCGTTTCCGGGTCAACCTGGGCTGACGCTGAACCGGTCAATCCGCACAGGATCAATCCCACGATCAACACCCGGTACAGGGCACGTGGTATTCCAACTATCTTCATTGAAAAGCCTTCTTTCTGTGTCAACTGGCCAGCCGGATGTCTTCAATGATCATCTGTGGTCGGCTCATTCCGTTCCATTCATTGAGTTCGATGCGCCCCAGGACCTGAATTGGAACTCCAACTGGGATTTGGTCAGATAAATCAGCCCGTTGCCACCAGATTGCTTCCATGCGCACATTTCCATCAATCAGCCAGAGTTTTAAATGGTGTTCGCGCAGGATTTTGCGGTCTGTTACCGTTGCGGTGACGACCAGTCGTGGCGCTGGATTATTGATCCCATATGGTGCCAGTCGGGCCAGAGATTCGATCAACTGGGGTGTAATCTGGCCAAGGCTGGTGGTCCCATCATAACGACGGGTTTGAATCAGATCTTCCTGTGACAAAATGGATCGCGCGTATTCGTTGATGCGGCTCCGCAATTCCGGGATTGCCTCAGCCGGTAGCGAAAATCCGGCGGCGGCGGCATGTCCCCCATAGCGATGGAACAGTCCATCGTGAATATGTTGCAGGGCATTAACCATATTAAACTGGGGGATACTGCGCGCTGACCCATGGGCGTGGCTGCCACGAATCGAGCACACCAGCGCCGGGCGGTGATATTGCTCCACCACTTTGGAGGCGGCAATGCCCACGACACCCTGATGCCATCCCGCCTGATGCTCACCCGCCAGAACAAAGACCAGGTCATTTGGGTCCTGATTCCCAATTTCCTGGTGCAGCATATCAACCAGATTGCGCTGAATATCCTGTCGTTCGCTATTCCAGGTATCAATTTGAGCCGCCCGGCGTTTGGCTTCGTCCAGCGACTTTGAGTCAAAGAGGTCAACGACACTTAACGTAGAACCATCAATCCGGCCTGCGGCATTGATTCGGGGGCCGAGTCGGAACCCAAGGTCTGACGCCGCAATCTGTTTTCCGCTAAGACGTGCCACCTCCAGAAGAGCTGCCAGCCCTGGATTGCTTGAACCACTGCTCAGTCCTTTCAAGCCATTGGCCACAATGGCGCGATTTGAAGGGCTGGAAAGCGGTACCAGGTCCGCCACTGTTCCAATGGCCACCAGTTTGGTCAGCGACTCGACAATTCGGTCACGTTTCGGATGGTCAGCCAGCAGGGCCCGTCCAAATTGCAGGCTCAAGCCACACGCCGCCAGATCTTTTTCAGAATAGTCGCAGCCAGATTGTTTCGGGCAGACGATAATGGCGTCCGGCGGAACCGAGCTTCCCAGCACGGTGTGGTGGTCAAGGCAAATCCCGGTCATGCCTCGTTCACGAACCATCGCCCATTCTTTATAGGCGGTGATTCCAATATCAACCGAAATCAGGACCCGGACATCATCTGTTGCTGCGCGTTCGACAATGCCCGCGTTGAGGCCATAGCCATCACGCTCACGGTCCGGCACGTGAAACGACAAAAATTCATCAGCGGCGGGCGACAAAATCCGGAAGACATTGAGCAATGTGATCAACCCCGTGGTGCCGTCACAGTCATAGTCGCCGACGATACGAACTTTTTCCCGGCGGGCCAGCGCCCCACTGACAACCTGAACGGCTTCCTGGAGGTTGCGCATTCCACGGGGGTCAGGAATATCTGACAAACTTGGGTTGAGAAAACGCTCGGCCTGGGTTGGGGTGGAAATTCCCCGGTTTGCCAGGCACTGGGCGAGTAGTGGTGGGATGGAGAGTTCCTGGATGAGTAAACGGATGGTGGCCTGGTCTACCTCAAGCAGTTTCCAGGACGAATGGGTGAGGGATAATGAAGAATCGAGAGATGAACGCTGTAAACCCAGCTTGGTATCAAACATCATGAGAAAACAACAACTGTAATCCGGGCAATACACACTTCACTGGGAATGTAGTGCCAGCAGGAACCCACGCTGTGGTGTGCCTGGCATCCATTCCCAGAAATTGAGTGAAAAGAGGTGGAGATTCAACGTGAAGAGATCAGAATTTGGTGATGCTGATGTCGCTCGGATCTTCGTCCGGTTTGCTCAGCAAAAAGATCAAAAACGAAATCATTGCAACCACAAACAACGCCACCGAAACCCAAAAATGCAGGTTGGCTTCCTTGTTATCTCGATACCCAAAATACTGCCACGAGCCAAGCAAGGCAAAAATGATAAAGGCAATCAGGAAAATGGGACGAATGTTGGGCGGAATACGCATAGTGGCCTCCTCCGAAGCCTGGAATGAGGAGATCGCAGGCTTCACAAAAAGTGTGTGATTTAAATGTTTTGGGTGATTGACAACTACTGTGCTGACTGTGGATTCCTTGTTCCCCTGAGAGATACCACAGAGCACCACAAAAGAAAATGCCCTTTATGAACCGCCACCGACTTTTTCTCAGAAACCAGCTTTTCCAGAGCCAGGTTCCCAGCCCATTTTACCTATCCAGGCATTTGATTTGAAAATCCCTGGCAAAAAAGCCTTGCAATGATCAATTTTTCTGCTAGTATGCTCACTTTTCCGAGAGCACCCCTACTTCAACTGTGCTGCAGTGCTCATACAGCTTAAAAACGATATGCCGGTGTAGCTCAGTTGGTAGAGCAACTGACTTGTAATCAGTAGGTCGGGGGTTCAAGTCCCTTCACCGGCTTCATCGAGACACACCTGATGAACTGGGGCGATTTGGGAAAATTTTCTTGTTGAAAGACCGTCACGTCACCAATGAGAGCTTGATTTTGGCGTGTTCTTTGAGAATTGATGTGCAGGGGTGGTCGAGTGGTTAATGGCACCGGGCTGTAAACCCGGCAGGCTGACGCCTTACGTAGGTTCGAATCCTACCCCCTGCACCAATACCGAATCTATCAGTTTAAAATTTTCAAACCTCATTTTTGAAAATTTTGAAGTTTCTGTTTCCCGAGCGGGAGTAACTCAGTGGTAGAGTCACGGCCTTCCAAGCCGTTGGTCGCGGGTTCGAATCCCGTCTCCCGCTCCAGCCTGATTCTCAGGTATCCCAGGGCAGCATTCAATCTATGCTGCCGGTCGAAGTGAATCCTTCTCAGGAAACACCTCTTGAGAACAGCTCCGACGGCCAGTTCAATAATTTAATATCAATCCATGCCCACATAGCTCAGTGGTAGAGCGCCACCTTGGTAAGGTGGAGGTCACCGGTTCAAGCCCGGTTGTGGGCTTTATGCTTGGTTAAGCGAGGACGAAAAACCATCCATGGCAAAAGAGAAATTTGATCGCAGTAAGCCACATATCAATGTGGGAACAATTG
>DAOQNB010000512.1:0-5135 GCA_035335845.1 Acidobacteriota bacterium
TCTTCAGCCCGATGTCTTCAGCCCGATGTCTTCAGCCCGATGTCTTCAGCCCGATATCTTCAGCCCCTAGCCCTCAGCCCAGCGTCTTTTCCCGCATCTGACGCAGCACATACTCAAGGATTGCCTGTGGCTTTGAGTACCAGTCTTTGGCGAGAACGTAACACATGTTCCAGCCAAATGCTTGTAGCAGCACCGGATGGAGCACTGCCCGTTCAAAAGCCGAGCGGGTTCGATAGCGTTCGTCAGAGTCAACCAGAATGGCCAGCCGGTAGGCCTGATCACCGGCCTGTCGAACGGCAAGGTCACATCGAAACGCAGAGTCTCCGATTTGGGTATCAACAATCAACCCTTGTTCCCGCAAGGCTTCCGCCAGACTTTCAATCACTGGATCCAGAGATCGTGCCGGTAGTGCCCAGTGAGCGGTTGTACCAAATGGCGACATCAGAGCCTGAGCCTGATGTGTCTGGCCGGATGACAGCGCTTCGGCATAGGCCAGATAGGTTTTGAGGCAATTGGCACCGTCATTATAGGTATTGGTGATTGCCTGATGGGTGATGGACGAAACCACAACCATATGTTGCCGGGCACGGGAAAACACAACGTTCAGTCGTTTTTCGCCACCGTTGCGGTTAATCGGTCCAAAGTTCTGCCGCATTTTGTGCTGACGATCAAACCCATAACAAACACTCAGCACAATGATGTCACGTTCATCACCCTGAACATTTTCCAGGTTTTTGACAAACAGGCCGCAGAACTGATCATCGTGTTCACGCAGGTATTCAGCTTCAAGCGCGGCTTGAAAGATGGCATCAGTTTTAGCCAGTTCCGAAATCGCCCGTTCGATTTCACTCTGCTGGGCTTCAGAAAAGGCCACGATGCCCAGACTCAACCCGGTTGGTTGTGAGAGGAGTTGCCGGATGAGTTGTGCAATGTAGTGGGCTTCGCGAGGGTTGCTGCGGTGTTCGTAAATACCATCCGCTACATAATGAAAACTGATTGGGCGATCCAACACACACACCACCAGGGTGCCAGTTTCCTCAGGTTGGACGGGTAAAAACCGATCCAAAGGACGGACGTCCGGAATGGTCAGCAGCTCGCGGTCATAAAAGACGGCGTTCGAAAACGTAATCAGGGCTTCAGATCGGCTGCGGTAATGCCAGGTGAGCCGGGTGGATGGCAACACATCAGCCGCCTGACTGAGCAGGCTTTCGGTTTGAAATTCAAGTCCGAACCCGGAAGACTCATCAGCCGGTTGATCGGGGTCGGCTTTTGAGGCAAAAAACATGGTTGGCGGAAGCTGCATTTCATCTCCAACCACGATTGCCTGAGGAGCACGAAAGAGCGTCGGAACGGCTTCTTCGAGTCGAATCTGGCTGGCTTCGTCAAAAATCACCACATCAAACAACGATTCATTCAGCGGAAGCGTGTCGGAAACGCTGAGCGGGCTCATCAACCAGACTGGTTTTAAATCAAATACCAGTTCGCCGGTTTCACCCTCGGCCAGGTCGCGGATTGACCGAAATCGCATCACCTTGCTGAATTCTCGTTCGAGTTCACGTCGGCCCCGGTTAAATCCTTTTTTCCAGCTTTTTTCAGCGTCCTGCAACCTGGCTGCGGGTAATTCCGCTTTGTTGAGTTTTTGGCGAAAGGTTTCGTGCGGTCGGGTGCTGACCATCTGAGCCGTGCTGGCCATCAATTTGAAATGCAAGCGGCGAGCGTCATCGGCCTGGTTGGCCAGTTTGGTGGCATCCGCTTGAAAAACAGCCCGCTCTGTCCGTCGGGCACGAGCGATGATTTTCAGCAGCAACGCCGTTTCCAACTGGCGGGGCGTCCCGGGAAAATCACACACTGCTCGATGGAGTTCCACCGGACCTCCGGCCAGTTCGGCCAGTTCGGGCTGTAATGTTCCCAACACAGACAGGTTGGCCCGCAATTGAGTCAGATCCGCCGAAATATCAGCCAGGGTGCGATTGGCAAACGGATCCAGAAGTTCTTCAAGTTCAATGGTGAGGAGTTCGACCGGGTGGCGGATTTGAGCAAGCTGAACACAGACAGCAGGATCAATTTTTCCTGAAATCAGCCCGGCCCGAAATGCTTTTTGGGTCGGATAGAGCGCCAGTTCGGCGGCATGAAGACGCTCGATCAGCTCGCGGAGTGGTCGAGGATCTTCGACTCGAAACCGGGTGTGAATCGCTTTGCGCAGGCCAGACAGTGCCTCAAACAACTCATATTCGCGCTGGAGTTGTTCGAGGATGGTGCTCCAGGTTGGTTTGATTGGATGCGCCTGAAAATCATAAGCCGCTTTCAATCGTTTGCGCAGCTTCCAGTAGGTGGGTGTCAACACGCCCAAAAATGAAGACTCAACCTGCCTGGTTGCGGGTAACATCAGGGTAATTTCTGAGAGGGGCAGTCTGGTCCGCCAGTGAGTCGTCCGACTTTGGGCCTGGGCGAGTGCTTCGGAACATTCAAGAAATTGGTGAAACACATCCCGGAGTTCGTCATAGCCCTTCGATTTCCGGTTAAGCAGGTCCAGACAGTCAAGTTCCACCAGCGGCATCAATTGTTGGGCATATGAGCAAAGGGCGGTCAACTCGTCAATGGTTGAAGCTGAAGCAAGTTGGACTGGTAACTGGCTGGTTGTGGCCTGAATTTGATGAACCAGAGCTGTGATGTGATCAAGCGCGGCTTGAAGTTGGGGCACCGGATCTGATTGAACCAGCAACTCTCGGGTCAGGTGTCTGAGCGGATGATGGCCAAAAACCGGATCCTGAGCCTGCGCCTGAAGTGCCTGGGCAAGTTTGATGACCGCCTGTCCATTTGAGAGCCAGACCCCATAGCCCGGCAGTTTTTCCAGGTCGAGTTCAGGTGTGGTGGGTCCTGGCTCCCCCAGCGCAATCAAGCGGCCCAGAGCCCCCCGGACGGAAATGCCGTCTTCGGGCAAGGTCTGGCGCATCACTTCACCTAACCGCTGGTGCAGGCGCAGTGACTGGTCGAGTCGTTCCCGGAGTTTTTCCTGGTCGAGACTTGCCTGAGCAAAGGTAGATTCAGTTTGGGTATAGCGCTCAAATTGTTCCTTCAGATCCTGGATAAATCGTTTTTTGTCAGCCTGTGAGTCGTGAATCAGCGCACACAGATGTCCGAGGCCAGTTTGCTTTAATCGGTGATAAACCACATCAATGGCCGCCCGTTTTTCACACACAAACAACACCCGTTTTCCACGTCCAACATAATCGGCAATCAAATTGGTGATGGTTTGTGATTTTCCAGTTCCGGGTGGCCCCTGGATGATGAAATGCGCTCCGGTACGGGCCTGGGCAATGGCTGATGCCTGTGATGGGTCACATGGCACCACCTGCAGCAGCGGGGTGAGTGGTGTTTCGAGGACTGGTTGTGGCAGGGGATCAGGCACTTTGATTTGAAACAGGCTGTCAAACGAAGTTGATGACGGCGATTCCAGGTCAAAAAGCGTGTTGAAATCGCGTACCAGCGACATTTTTCGAGAGTTAAAAATTCCAAGCGTGATACTGGCCAGATCAAAGCTCCAGCTCAATTCATCCACCGGGACCGGGATGGCCGCCATTCCCCAGGCAGCCGCTCGACTGCCTCTGCCCGATTGAGTTCGGGCCTGAAACGCCGCAATTTGTTTTTGGGTTTGATCAGATAAAACGCCTGGTTCAGCAGACGTAATCAGCCGGAGTGCGGTGTCAGGTACTTTTTGGATCAGTTCCAGATCAAACCGACGATGAAATTCAAGAATGGATTCCTCATCAATCAGAGTTGATTCGGGAAGCATGATTCCCAGCCGCTGGCTCAGTATCTGTCGAACAACCGGGTTGACCTCGGCTTCTTCCGACTGAGGTGTGAGCAGAAATTCCTCCTGATCGCCCCGGCGTTTTTCAAGGGAAACTGGGAGCAACAGGAATGGAGAAATAATTGGCTCGGGCTGGCCCGAATTGAGGTGGTGCCAGTGTAAAAACGCTATGACCAGCCGTAACTGACTGAATCCAAATTCATTTTGCAGGCGGCGGTCTTCAAGGCGGATTCGGTCCAGAGCTGCCTGGGCAAAATCAGTATAGGCGGCGTCCACCAGTGGCAGCAGGGAAATCTCACGCCCAGAGGCCAGCCGGTCCACAATACCTCCGGTCCAGGTCACGGGCGGCAGATGATGAGCTACATCTCCCTGATGAAATGATGCCATGGAAGTTACAGTCAGATTGAAGGTTCGGGCGGTAGCTTTGAAATACAGCAGCGGATTGCGGCGTGAAAGATCAAATAACCGGTTGCGGAGCTTAAGCAACACTGCCTGACGCTCACTCATTGTCTGTGAGCGTTCAGCTTCCGTCAGAAATGGTGCGGGTTCATCAAGCGCGACCGGGTTGTGAGCCAGCAGTTTCAGGGTAGAAATAACCCCTTGCAGGTCACGGATCCGCCGTTGTCGGGACAATTCGGTGAGGGCCCGCACGAGATGGGCCAGGGCTGGTGAGAGGGAAGGGGTCAGGGTGGTGAGGGCGTGATGCGCCCTGGTAAAGCGTTCGACATCGGCTGGTTCGTTCAGGTCCAATCCACAGAGAAGACTCGCAAAAATCAACCCGGCTGAAAAAATATCAGTCAACGGGTCATGGTGACCAAGCTGGTGCTCCCAGGTCAGATAGCCGGTCAAAAACACTGGCTGAAGAGGTGGAATTTCATCATCCGTTGTGGCGCCTTCATCGGCGGCGGTACGCAACGTTTGGTGTTCCTGGCGACGCAAAAAGCGTTCGACCCGGCGGATCTCTTCAAGCTGGAGTTGCGGGGCAGTGGCTTCAAAATCATGAAACCAGATTTTCTGGTTTGAAATCTTGAGATGACTGAGCCCAACGAGCGGGGCGACCTTGCCTTGCTGATGCGTCTCCTGGAGTTGCTCAAACAAGGGCAGTATCAGGGCAATGGCTTCTGAGAGCGGAACCGGACCGTGTTGAACTGAGGCTGACAGAAACGCCCCAAGTGGTTGTGGTTGCATAATTTGTTGAATGTTGAATAGAGAATGTTGAATAGAGAATGAAGAAGCAATCCAAAGGGTTAAACCATTTTGGAATAAAAGCCTCGTATTACGGGAAGGCTAACCCATTGAAAAAACTGTGTTTCCCTGAACCCTG
>DAOQNB010000513.1:0-5121 GCA_035335845.1 Acidobacteriota bacterium
AGGGCCGAACTGGGTGTTTTACTGGTCGCCAGCGGACTGGCCAAAGCATTGATGGAATTAGGGTTCAGGGTTCAGGGTAACAACCAAAGGGACAAAAAGGACATAAGGGACGAAAAGGACATAAATTCGAAAACCCTGAACCCTGACAAGATGACCGAATGACAAGGTGACCGGGTGATTTCTTTCATCCCTCATCCTTCATCCCTCATCCCTTCCGAAGACCCGGAACCCGGAACCCGAAAAGGTGTGCTATGAACAAGAACAAGTATTTGCTGCTCTGGTCAAGTGTAGGGGTGTTGCTGCTGCTGGTTCTTGCCGCCGTGGATGAAAACTTCTTGAAAGATTGGCGACGAATCCAGGGCGCCACCCGCTCGGCTGATGGTCCAATCGAAGTTCGCCTGCGTCAGGTCATCAACCCAACGCTCAAAATTTCGGACCGCTGTGTGTCGTGCCACGTCGGGATGGCACCAGGCGAACAGGGTGTGACAGGCCCCGCCGTCGTGGCGGCTCATCCACCTGTGGTTCACGACCCAACCGAATTTGGCTGCACAACCTGTCATGGTGGGCAAGGACTGGCCACCGAACAAGCCGACGCACATGGTGACGTTCATTTCTGGCCGGAACCGATGCTCCCAGGCCGGTATAGTTACGCCGGGTGCGGTACCTGCCACGCTCCGACCGGCATTCCCAATGCTGCCAGTCTGGAAAAAGCCCAGAGCACTTTTGAGCGGCTTGATTGTCTGGCGTGCCATCGGGTCAATGGTCGTGGTGGGACTCAGCGTCCAGGCGGTGGCGGGATGGAAGGTCCTGACCTGAGCCGGGTTGGGGTCACCGGGTATCGTCAAGACTGGTATCAACTCCATGTTCAAAAGAATCAACAGGCAGCCGACGGTCCCTGGAAAACCTCGTTTGGCCAGATCAATGAAGCCGACCTGACTGCCATTCAAATGTATCTGGCAACCCGCGTCGGAGCACCAAAGTTGATTGAAGCCAAGGCCACGTTTCTTTCACTCGGCTGCATGGGGTGTCATAAAGTGAGCGGCATCGGAGGCGACGCCGGCGTTGACCTCTCGCGAAGCGGTGAACGAGACCCTGGCCAGCTTAATTTCACGCATATTCCAGGCCAGCCAACCTTTGCCAACTGGCTCGCCGAACATTTCCGGTCACCGATTGGCATTGTTCCCGGTTCGCAAATGCCGATGATGCGGCTTTCAGAAGCCCAAATTGATCAACTCACAATGTATGTGCTGTCACTCAGGCGGCGCGAACTGCCCGGAACATACCTGCCCAAAGATCAGGTGCGGGTGCTCCGATTTAGTGAACGCGAATTTGCCCGCGATGGGGCCACGATGTACAGCGCGTTGTGCTCGGCCTGCCACGGTGCCAAAGGACAGGGGGTTCGATATCCAGGGCTTCCGCCGTTTCCAGGCATTACCAACCCGGATTTCATCAACCTGGTGTCAGATGAATTTTTGACGGCGACGATCACCAGCGGTCGTCCAGGACGAAAAATGCCGGCCTGGGGCGGGTCAGGGACGGCACTGAACCCCGAGGAAATCAAGGCCATCGTGGGGTATCTGCGTCAGGTTTCGGCCACGACTCCAGTTGCCGAAACGACACCGCCACGGTGGGTGAAAGGCAATCCAGTCCAGGGTGAAAAACTCTTTGCCGCCAATTGCAGCGGCTGCCACGGCACCAAAGGCGAAGGAAATGAAGGCCCGGCGCTCAACAACCAGATTCTCCTGAATTCAGCGACTGACCGCTTTCTGGTTGAAACCATTACCCAAGGCCGCCGGGGAACGGTGATGCCGGGCTTCTCACAATCATCCACGGTGCGACCGGCGCTGACACCGGCTGAAATTGAATCCATTGTGACTTTTATGCGCTCCTGGGAGGGGAAAAAACGATGAAAAAGGAACTTTCACGACGTGATTTTCTGAAGATGGCTTCAACGGCGGGGTTTGGCGCCCTGGTGATCTCCTCCACCAAAGCGTGGGGGCTGGATGCCATTACCAACCCGCTGGCTGTCTACCCTGACCGTGGATGGGAAGCCGTCTATCGGGACCTCTGGAAGTATGATTCAAAGTACACGTTCCTCTGCGCCCCGAACGACACCCACAACTGTATTCTCAATGCTCACGTTCGCAACGGTGTTGTCACGCGCATTGGACCGACCATGCGGTATGGCGAAGCCAAAGATTTAGCTGGTAACGGCACCACGCACCGCTGGGATCCACGCGTCTGTCAGAAAGGTCTGGCCCTGACGCGCCGGTTTTATGGTGATCGCCGGGTGAACCAGTGTATGGTTCGCGCCGGTTTCAAACGCTGGTATGAAGCCGGGTTTCCCCGCGAGTCTGATGGAAAACCACCCGTTGAATACTTTCAGCGGGCGCGTGATGAATGGGTGCGGATGTCGCACGACGAAGCAGCCAAAATTGTGGCGGCAGCGTTGAAAAACATCGCTGAAACCTACACCGGCGAAGCTGGCAAAGAACGGCTCAAAAAACAGCACTATGACGAGGCCACCATCGAGGCCACCAAAGGCGTCGGGACCCAGGTTTTGAAATTCCGTGGTGGGATGCCCTTGCTCGGCATTACCCGCGTGTTTGGAATGTACCGGATGGCCAATTCGATGGCGCTGCTTGATGCGCATATCCGCAAAGTGGGCCCCGATCAGGCGCTTGGCGGGCGCGGGTTTGACAACTATTCGTGGCACACTGATTTACCGCCCGGCCACCCAATGGTTACGGGCCAGCAAACAGTGGAATTTGATTTGAATTCGGTCGAACACGCCAAAACTGTGGTGGTTTGGGGCATGAACTGGATCACGACCAAGATGCCCGATGCCCACTGGCTGACCGAAGCCCGCCTCAAAGGCACGCGAATCATCGTGATTGCCTGTGAATATTCGGCCACGGCCACCAAAGGCGATGACGTCCTGGTGGTTCGTCCCGGAACCACACCAGCCCTGGCGCTCGGGTTTGCCCACGTGATTATGCGCGATCATTTGTATGATCAGGAGTATGTCCGCCAGTGGACCGACCTGCCGGTGCTGGTCCGGATGGATACCCTCAAATACCTGCGGGCCGAAGAAGTGACCGGCCAAAAGCCTGGTCAACTCAAAAACTATATTCAACTCTTGAAAGAAGGCGAAAAAGAACCGCCTGCCGCCACGCACACCGGACACGTGATTCCAGAGAAAATGCGCCAGGAATGGGGTGATTTTCTCTGGTGGGACCGGGCGTCCAACAGTCCAAAACCGATAACCAGGGACGAAGTCGGCAAAACCTCCAACATCGGCGATGCCTTGCTCGAAGGCACAGTTGAAGTCCAGCTCGCCGATGGGAAAAAGGTCCGCTGCCGACCCGTCTATGATCTGGTGAAAGAATATGCCGCACACTTTGATCCAAAAACGGTCGAGGAACTGACCTGGGCGCCCGCTCACGCCGTTGAATCACTGGCCCGCCACTTTGCCAAAGATCCGGGTACGACGCTCTTTGCCATTGGCATGGGACCAAACCAGTTTTTCAACAATGACAACAAAGATCGTGACATCTTCCTGCTTGCCGCACTCACGGGAAACGTCGGAAAAATCGGCGGAAACGTTGGCTCATATGCCGGAAACTACCGGGTGGCGCTCTTTAATGGTTCGCCGCAATACATCAACGAAAATCCGTTTGATATCGAACTCGACCCAAACAAGCTGGCCCGGCCCAAACAATACTGGAAAGCCGAATCAGCCCACTATTATAACCACGAAGACCACCCACTCCGGGTTGGCAATAAACTCCTGACTGGCTCAACCCATATTCCAACTCCGACCAAATCGCTGTGGTTTGCCAATGCCAATTCCATTCTGGGCAACGTCAAATGGCATTACAACACGGTGATCAATGTCTTGCCACGCATTGAAATGATTGCGGTTCAAGAATGGTGGTGGTCAACCTCGTGCGAATGGGCAGACGTCGTGTTTGGGGTTGATTCCTGGGCCGAACTCAAACACCCGGATATGACCGCTTCGGTCACCAATCCGTTCCTGCAAATCTTTCCGCGAACGCCGCTGCCGCGCATTTTCAACACGCTCGGAGATATCGAGGTGCTCTCGCTGGTTGGGGCCAAGATGGCGGAACTTACGAAAGACAATCGGTTTCATGACTACTGGAAATTTGTCCGGGAAAACCAGACTACGGTCTACCTCCAGCGTATCCTCGACACTTCGACCAACACCAAAGGCTATAAAATTGATGATCTGGAAGCCAAAGCCAAAGAAGGCATTCCAGCGTTGATGAACAGCCGCACCACACCGAAAGCCGTTGGGTATGAACAAACTGAGGATTCGCAACCCTGGTACACCAAGACCGGACGGCTCGAATTTTACCGTGAAGAAAACGAATTTATCGAAGCGGGCGAAAATCTGCCGGTCCATCGCGAACCAGTTGATTCGACCTTCTATGAACCCAATGTGATTGTGGCGCCGAAAAATCACGAAGCCATCCGGCCTGACGGGCCAGAAAAGTATGGCGTCAAGCGGGATGATCTTTCGTGTGAAACACGGTGTGGCCGCAACGTGGTCAAAACCTGGGCCGAAACCAAAATTTCGCCTCATCCGCTGGCCAAAGATGGGTACAAGTTTATTTTCCACACGCCGAAGTATCGCCACGGGTCACACACCACGCCGATTGACACCGATATGGTGGCGATTCTGTTTGGACCATTTGGGGATATTTACCGCCACGACAAACGCAGCCCGTTTGTGACCGAAGGCTATGTGGACATCAACCCGGTGGATGCGCAAGCCCTCGGTGTCGAAGATGGCGATTATGTCTGGATTGATTCCGACCCGGAAGACCGACCGTTTCGTGGCTGGCAATCCAACGAAGCTGATTATGCCTTTGCCCGGTTGCTGTGCCGCGCACGGTATTACCCGGGCACTCCGGTTGGCGTGACGCGGATGTGGTTCAACATGTATGCCGCCACGCCCGGCTCGCAGCAAGGTCAACGCGAACGCCCCGACGGACTGGCCAAAAATCCTCGCACCAATTATCAGGCCATGTTCCGCTCTGGTTCGCATCAGTCCGCCACGCGAGGCTGGTTGAAACCAACCTGGATGACCGATTCGCT
>DAOQNB010000514.1:0-2029 GCA_035335845.1 Acidobacteriota bacterium
CCCTTTCTGTGGGTTGATTACCGGTATGTGAGTAATTCCTGGATCTTGGTGTTGATTCACTTTTTCTTATTTGTCTCGATTTTCAAACTCTTCCAGGTCAAGGAAGACCGAGACTGGGTTTTTCTCTATCTCCTTGCTGTATTTGAGGTTCTCCTGGCGGCGGGATTAACGATTGATGCCCTCTTTATTGTCTGCCTTCTGGTGTTTGTAATGTCTGGATTGGCAGCGCTGGAAGCCTTTGAAATTAAACGGGCACAGCAGGGGATCCGCCCAACCAAAATGGAACGCGCCTTTTCACACGATGGGTTACACCTCAAAAAATCAGCCAGGCCAACCCGCCTGCTGATTGTTGCAACAGGTGTCATGGGCGTTCTGATTGTGTGTCTGAGTGTGCCGGTTTTCTTTTTGATACCACGGGTGAATACAGGGTTACTGGCATACAATGCCCCAGAGTCATCAATTACACTAAGCGGATTTAGCGATTCGGTTGAGCTTGGATCAGTTGGAAAAATCCAAATGAGCAAGAAAGTGGTCATGTATGTTCGGGTTCAAGGATCTGTGAATGCCACCCGAAGACTACGCTGGCGCGGGCTTGCACTCTCAACCTTTACCGGTCATAGCTGGATCAAGAATTCCTTCACCCATAAAAAACAACGGATTCTGCCTGACGCAAAAGGCATTTTTCTCCTGGACAACCGGCCAGTACCAGTTGAATCGAGGAGCACCCAAACTTTTTATCTGGAACCAATGGGCACGGATGTACTCTTTGCGGCTGGCAAACCACTTCTCCTCAGCAGTCAGTTTGATCAACTCGCTATTGACCGAACATACTCACTGTATACTGGGTTTCATTCAGCCCAGCGTCTTTCCTATACCGTTGTGGCTGAATCAGTCGCATTGACCGAGGAAGCAATGCAAAGCGATCCGGGCTATTACACATCTGATATTCGGGTTTTTTATCTTCAACTCCCAGATACGTTTGATCCCCGTATTCGTCAACTGGCGCAACAAGTCGTTGGTTCGGCGCAAACTCCATATGCCAAAGCCACTGCAATTGAAAAATATCTAAAATCCAAACTCACCTATACCCTCGACCAGACTCCGACCCCTGGTGAAACAGACCCACTCATTGATTTTTTGTTCCTTCGCCAGAAAGGACACTGCGAATATTTTGCTTCAGCCATGACAATTATGCTGCGGTCAGTCGGAGTTGCAGCCCGCGTGGTCAATGGATTTCAAACCGGGGAGTACAACTCGATCAACAACAGCTATATCGTTCGTCAATCAGATGCCCACTCCTGGGTTGAAGTCTATTTCCCGAATACTCAAACCTGGAGTGAGTTTGACCCAACACCGCCGGCTGGACCCGAGGCCACAGACATCAGTTTCTCTGGTTATTTTAACCGCTATCTGGATGCCTTGCGCTTGTTTTGGATTGACTGGGTTGTGACGTATGACACTGACCGACAGAAATCACTGGCCCAAACCGCCCAGGAAACAGTCATCGGGTATCAATCCAAATATCAACTCTGGATGAAGTCATACCGCGAGCGGGTTTCTGCATTTCTTCGCCAGTTTGATCAGGTTGCGGCAGGGACACTCCACCATCCAATGTTTCCAGCCGCACTCTGGTCAATTGCCTTTCTGACAGTCGCCTTGATTCTTGTTATGCAGTTTGTTCGACTCATCCGCCGGTTGAGAACATCACCTGAAACCTTTTTTGCTTCCTGGTGGAGCCGCTGGTTCCTGGTTCCCTGGATTCGATTGACAGCCCCAAAAAACCCACAGGGTGCAGCCGTGCTGTTCTACAATGAAATGCTGTCCATCATGGCGCGCTTTGGCTGGAAAAAGCCAAAGTATTTGACACCGCTTGAATTTGCGGCCCAGACGCATATGCCTGAAGTGCTGGCCGTCACCGAGTATTACAATCGGGTTCGGTATGGACGCGATGAACAGGCGGCACTTGACGTCAAGCGGATGCAGGAAATGCTGAAGCGCGTAAAAGAAGCCGTCCGGCAACGGCGGAAGA
>DAOQNB010000514.1:2129-5107 GCA_035335845.1 Acidobacteriota bacterium
CGCTCACAGGCCCTCACTGTAAATCTTCACTGAAACTGAAAATTGCGATTTTATTCTCTTTCGACGTGCAGTGGGTTCTCTGGTTTCTTTTTTGAAATATCTTTGAACTGGCATCGGCAGGTACAACACGAACTAATAAGAAAATCTCACTTCCAGGAGTTCTTATTTTGTCCTGGTACGCTCACCTGTTTTTGAAAATTTGAAGCCACGAATGGTTTTGATGGCAATTTTTCCTTCGCGCTTCTCGACTTCCGGGCGTGGCTTCAATTTAATTTTGTGGAGTTTGCCATCTTGAGCGTCAGGTGAGCAGCTATACCCAATGCTGTACCGCGCTCGCAGGTTATCAACCAGCTTGCCGAGCGTCTCCTCAAACTGCTCGGTTTGACTGGGAATAACTGTCCCTCCTGATTCTTCGGCATAGTGATTGACCGATCCAGGCTGGGTCAGGGTTCGCATCAGAACAGCAACTGGGTGATAGGTGGCAACGTTAGAAATCCAGCTTTTGACGATGATGCCACACACCACACCGCCTGATTCGATCAACTCGGCCATTGCCTCCTTCTCATTGTGGGTCGTACCTTTTTTCAACGGTTTACTTGCCAGATTATCAGTGATCACAATCACCACTTTTCGATTATTCGGAGTGGCCGCGTTCCGTAAATACCGCGTGGCGTGATACATCCCTTCATTGAGAAACGTCCCACCGCCAACCTTGACACTTTGCTCAAGGCTTCCCAGTGCATCGGCAAACTGGTCTCGATCTTTGGTAAACCCTTGAACAAGCTGGGCTTCTGTTGAAAAAACCATCAGGGCAATTTCATCTTCGGGTTTGAAACGCCCAACTGCGCGCAAGGCTTCGTCACGCAGTTCCTTGTAAATTGGCAAAACGCTTCCGCTGACATCAAGCAAAAAAAGCACCGAAAGCGGGAGTTTATCCTGACTGAAGTACTCGATTTCCTTCTCAACACCATCTTCGTACAACTTAAAATCCGTCGCTTTCAAGTTTGCAATGGGAAGGCCGGTTTTGTGCGTGTGAACAAACGCATCAAATGTCACAACATCAATGTGTTGACGAATCACATCGTTAGGTTGAGTTTTCTCAGTTTGTGCTTTTACCGGGAGGCTTCCCAGACAAAACAAAAGCACACCCATCAGATAAAACATCTTCATGCTGCTCAATTACCTTTCAAATGGAATTAAACCAACCGGATATGGTTGGCTAGCAGCCGGGCCCGGACGGTTTCCCGCACCGTGCGCTGAACGTCGCTCAGGGAAGCGCGGGTGGTATCAACTGAAAATGAAATCTCAAAGGTGAGAGCTTCTCCGTTCATATCCGTTAACTGAACCGAGGCGGCTGGCTCGGCTAGTACGCCGGGAACGTTTTTGACAGATTCCAATAAAATTTTTCTGACGGCATCTGGTTGGTGGAAACCAGCAACTTTGATCAGAAAACTTGGGCGCCGCTGGGTATAAGCTGAAAGGTTGGTAATGTTGGCCGCAAACACCCGGCTATTTGGAATCTGAATTTGTTTTCCATCGCCGGTGCGCAGCGTTGTCACCCGGATTTTGATGTCTTCAACCGTGCCTTCATTCCCTTCAATCACCACCGTATCACCGAGACTAAAGGGCTGCACACTCAATAAGATAATCCCGCAGACCATATTGGAAATCACATCTCGCAACCCCAACCCTAATGCCGCCCCGGTGATTCCCAATGCCGCCAGCACTCCGGCCAGATTGACATTAAGCAGGGAAAGCGAAATTGCCAGCCCGAGAACCCACACGCCAATGTAGCCGCTCTGGGACACCAGCGAACGAATGTTGGGCCCGGCATCGGTTCTGGCCATTGCAACATGGATTGCCGTCCGGGTTACTCGACCCATAATCCAGGTCAGTCCAACACACAGGAGAGCCCCAATGACTTCGGGGGCATGATTGAGAACAAATTCATTGAGCTTGAAGAAGACTTGCCAAAGACGTTCGGATAAAGGCATGGTGTGCACATCTCACTTTTCATCAGGAATCCAGCATGGTTATCCATACACTGTGGGTGGGGCTGGCCAAAGCGTACCTTCGCCTGGCTCCGGCTTTTCCCTCACCCGATTACCTTCCGCTTGACCAGCTCACACTTGAAAGTGGCCTTGGTCGGGCTCAAGAAGAATTCAACGACGAACTCACCAGTGGTTTTTTGAAACTGTTTGAAAACAGGCCACTTCCCATAGGGAAAACATTACTCGACCTGGGCTGTGGCTTTGGCGGGCGGACGGTTGCCTTTCAACAGAAAATCCAGGGAACCACTATTGGTATTGAAATTGACCAGCGCATTGTGGATTGTGCCCGCGAATTTGCCCGACGCAAAGAGATAGCCAATGTGTCGTTTGTGGCCGGTGTCGGCGAATCATTGCCGTTTGAATCCGCCAGCCTTGACGCCATTTTTTGTTATGACGTCTTTGAGCACGTTCAAAACCCGCAGCAATGTTTAGCTGAATGCTTTCGAGTACTCAAACCAGGCGGTGAATTCTGGCTTGTTTTTCCACCCTACCATCATCCAACCGGTGCCCACCTGGAAGGCTATGTCTCGCATATGCCCTATGCCAGCGTGCTCTTTTCCGCTTCGACGCTGTTGCAGGCAATTGACGAAATCCTGGCCAGTCGAAAAGGGACCTTCCAGCCGCTGGCGCTCTATCCTGGCCATATTTTGTATTCGCTCAATGGCCTGACGATCCGCTCTTTTCGCGCCATGCTCAGACAATCCGGGTTTCAGGTTGACTTCCTGACCTGTTTGCCGCTCTTTACCAAAGCCAACCGGCGGTACCAGGCCTGGAAAATGAAATATTACGGCTGGTTTTTTGTCTGGCTGGCAACGATTCCCTTCGTTCAGGAAATGTTTACCCATCGCGTAGTAACGGTTTTGCGCAAACCTGGAAGAATGAAGAATGAAGAATGAAGAATGAAGAATGAAGAATGAAGAATGAAGA
>DAOQNB010000515.1:0-5085 GCA_035335845.1 Acidobacteriota bacterium
ATATGCAGGAGGGGCAGAACGCATAGTGTACACAGATTTAGGAATTTCTTCACCATTTGCAGCATGTGCTACATTTGAAAACCAGTTCTCAGAAACCTCTCGATACCAGGAAAAAGACCATGACCAAAGCCGCCGCCACAGATCACCGCTTATTGCAGGAAATCACCCTGCGCAACGTGTTGTCATTCGGGCCCCAAACGGCGACGTTACCTTTGGAAAATCTAAATGTGCTGATTGGGCCAAATGGCTCAGGCAAATCAAATCTGATTGAAACAATTGCACTTATGCGGGCTGCGCCGGGAGATATGGCGGCTGTCATTCGTCGAGGTGGCGGAGTCGAGGAATGGCTTTGGAAAGGAAAAAAAACTGAAAGAGCTGCAATTGAATTAGTTCTTGGCAATCCGAATGGGGTCCAACCGCTCCGCCACATCATTGAATTAGTTGCCGAAAATCAACGATTTCAGATTGCTGATGAACGAATAGAAAACAAAACCTCCCTTGAGCCGGATCAAGCGCCTATTACTTTTTACCACTTTCAACATAAACAAATAATCAGACTGAACTCTGAAATGAACCTTATTCTTTCCGGCTCAAGAACAATTAGCCCTGAGCTTTCGATCCTGGCGCAACGACGCGACCCGGAAATTTACCCAGAAATCTCTTATTTAGCTGATGTTTATGAGAAAGTCAGAATCTATCGTGACTGGGCTTTTGGGCGAAATACTATTTTTCGAGAACCACAGAAAACTGATGCCCGCACTGATCGCCTTGAAGAGGATTTTTCCAACCTTGGATTATTTTTAAACCGATTGCGCCGAACCCCCAAAGCTAAACTGTCAATTTTAGAAGGCTTGCGGGATCTCTATGATGGAATTACCGATTTTGATATTAGTGTTGAGGGCGCAACAGCTCAGGTATTTTTAACTGAAGGGGAATTTACCATTCCAGCCACCCGATTGTCAGATGGAACACTTCGGTATCTGTGCCTGCTGGCCATCTTGTGTGACCCGACGCCTCCCCCGTTGATATGTATCGAAGAACCTGAATTGGGGCTACACCCCGATATTTTGCCAAAATTAGCTGATCGCCTTGTTGCTGTTTCAAATCGAACGCAGCTCATTGTTACAACTCATTCAGAAATTCTGGTTGACGCCCTGAATGAGCACCCCGAATTTGTTGTGGTTTGTGAAAAACACAACGGACAAACTGAAATGAATCGGTTGAACAAAAAAGAACTAGCTGAGTGGCTGGAAGATTACCGGCTAGGGCAGCTTTGGACCATGGGCCAGATTGGAGGAACACGATGGTGAAGGCCGTTCTTTATCTGGAAGGTGGTGGTGATTTAGATCACCTTAAACGAAGTTGCCGTGAAAACTTCCAAAAACTGTTAATTAGTTGTGGCTTTACTGGTCGGATGCCTAGAATTATCCCTTGTGGTGGGAGAGATAAGGCTTTTAAAAATTTCAAAAGGGCTCACAAAACTAAAAGAACTGATGAATTTGTCGGCTTATGGATTGATAGCGAAGACCCACTCAAGGATCTTGAAGCGACCTGGGAACACCTGCTGCAACGTGACAATTGGGAAAAACCAGATGGTGCAACTGACGATCAGGTTCTTTTTATGACGACGTGCATGGAAACCTGGATTGTGGCTGACCGTGAAACACTGAAAAAACACTTTGGGAGTGACCTTCAGCTATCAGCGCTTCTGCCGTTGAAAAAGCTTGAAGAACGGACACGCCAGGAAGTTTTAGAAAGCCTGGAACACGCAACTCGCAATTGCCAAAATGCTTACAAAAAAGGAAAACGGTCGTTTGAAATTCTCGGGAAACTGTCACCGACTGTTTTAGAACAACATCTGCCCAGCTTTGTTCGAGTTGTGAGAATTCTCAAAGATCAACTTTGAACCAATCCGGCTGGTGATTTGAAGGACTTTGACCATACAAACCACCCGCCTGCCATTTATCGTGCCGCCTGTCGGAGTCGTTTGACTTCGTCCAACGCCGTCAGAAGCACTCTGTCCTGGTCGGCGCGAAAATCGGCCAGGGTCGGTTTCACCAGAATTTGGGGCTGGATGCCGACGCCGACAAATTCCTTTCCGTCTGGATAGGTGTCGCGTTTGGTACAAATGCGGGCGCCACCACCACCCGGCAATTGAATATTTAGCGGCTGGCCGGTGCTGCCGCCAGTTGGTTCGCCGATGAGTGTCCCGCGTTTCATCGCATCAAAGGCCACGGCAAAATCTTCAGCCGCTGAAAAGGTGCGCGGACTGATTAACACCACGACGGGCTTTACATATGGTTTGTCAAGTAACGGCGCAACTTCCGAAGCCTGCCCCTGATACCAGCTTTCGCCACGTCCCCAGGCCCGAAACGAAGGTCGGTACATTCGTGTCCGCCACATCGAGGTTTGAAATGGTTTATTTGTCAAATGAGCCAGAATGTTCCATCCATAGCCGCTGTTTCCGCCGCCATTGTTGCGAACATCAATGATCAACGCATCGGTTGTCATCAGTTGCGGAAGAACTTTGGCAAATTCAGCTTCGATTTTGCCGTCATTGAAGCTGTTTAACACCAGCAGCCCAACATTGGACTCCAGAACTTTAAATTCCAGGATTGGGGATGGTGGAAGTTTCAATGCGGCCCATTGTTCACTGTTCAAACGTGGAACTGATTTTTTGAAGGTCTCGCCAGATTCAGTTCGAAAGGTCAATTCAAGGGCTTGTTGAACCGGCCCCCGGAGTAATTCATAGGAAAACAAACGGGTTTCCGCATCCTGCGGAGTCGAAGCGGCAACATACGGTTGAATAAATTTTTCGGCATACGCTTTGACTGGCATTCCATTGATTTCCACGACTTCCAGCCCTGGCTTAATCCCAGCTTCTGTAAGCTTCGAATCCCAAACCCGGCGCACCATAACCCGGTCTTCAATCATTCTGGTCGAAAGCGCCGGGACGGCATACCACTGCAAAGCAAGCTCATTTGGAGGGCTCAAATTGGTGTGGCCATCTTTTAATTGGGCGACCAGTTCAGCCAAAACCCGATAATATTCATCGGTACTTTTGGTCTGCCTGACTTTTGGAAGGTACGCCAGATAGAGTTTGTCCCAATCCAGTTCCGGGACAAGATCAAAATTGGCAAAGTTGAATTTGACCTCGGCCCACAACTTTGAGAGGCCCGCAATTTTTTCGTCTTCGGACAGATTTTCACGATAGGGCGACTGGAGCGCCGGGTTGTTCCACATCAAAGTCAGCCGCTTTTCGTTGCGGGTGCACGCATCCAGTGTGATTTGCCAGCGTGGATCTTCGCGCAATGACTGAAAATCCGTGTCCTGTTTCAACTGGGCTGAGTTACCATATCCAAGCTTGAGCGCCCGGTTGAGCAGATCGAAGGCATCATCTTTCCGGCCTGCCAGCGCACAGGCGCACGCCGCGTTATATAACAACCCGGAATCATCGGCTTGGAGTTTGGTCGCTGCCACGAAAAGCTCGGCACTCCGGGCATAATCTTTTTTCGCGTAGGCCTGTTCAGCCTGGGTTACCAGCGCATCAGGATTTTGTTGGGCATTTATCCCAACTGGTTGAAGCATCAACCAAACTACAAATATCATCAGGGCAATGAGTTTTCGTTTCACAGGTTCCTTCCTTTGGAGAATAAGAAAATTCAGGTGAGAGACGATAAGAACAAGATGTTTTGGAGCTTTTGGCCGGGTAAGTGAAACAATCCCCATTCTGGTTGCAACAATTCTTGGTGTGGAATGAAACCAGAGGATTCCAGAATCGAGCAAAATGATACAGATGAAAGCTATCCAACGATTGAGAGATTAAAGTTGGCCACACAGTGAAACAATACTATGGAAAAGCCATTTTATTTCGGCGCCGTGGGTGATGTTCACGGAGAAATGCACCGTATGGTTGCCCTGCTCTCAGGCGTAGAGAAAAAGCGGGGCATCCAGCTTGAATTCGTTCTGCAAGTCGGAGATTTCGAACCCCATCGCGACGAACAGGACCTCCAAACCATGGCCGCGCCGTCCAAATATCGTGATTTGGGTGATTTCCACCATTATCATCAAGGCTGGCGGTCATTTCCCTGGCCGATTTATTTTATTGGCGGTAATCACGAGCCATATGGCTACCTGGACCAGTTTCCAGAAGGTGACTGGTTGACCGAAAATTGCCGCTACCTTGGCCGCTCAGGATGGCTCGAACTTGATGGCGGATTCACCATGGCTGGTCTATCCGCAATTTACAATTCGGACTGGTTTTCTCAACCTCGCCCTGACGTGAGTTTGTTTGGGACAATCAGCAATAAGTCGTTTATTTACTTCAATGAATCAGACCTTCAATTGCTCCTGGATCTTGAGCGAAACATTGATGTCCTGCTTCTCCACGAATGGCCTGCCAATATCATTGACCCAAATGATCAGGCCGAATTTGAACAGGCCCGCCGAAGCATGCGATATGACTGCGTTGGAAACGAGATGAGCGAAATCGTCATGCACTGGCTATCACCAAAACTGGTTTTGTGCGGCCATATGCACAAAAAGTACCGGCGGCAGCTTCAATCCTCAAAAAATCAGGCCCTGACTATCTGTTGCCTGGCAAATGTGCATCAAGGCCCGGATTCGGTGGCGATTTTTGAAGTGAATCAGGACGGCGAGATAACTGAGCTTCAGTGAGGTTGGGGTCCACGGAGGCGCAATTGGAAAGAAAATATCTCCATGAATCAAAATCTTGAACTCAATACAAACGCATCTGATCAACCACCATGGTTTTTGATTTTGCGCGATACCAATCCAGAAATGGTCATGGCGTGGCTTGATGCCTTTTCAGATCCTGGCCCCTGGTCAATTGGCAGTGGCCACATTGTTCAATCCAAAGCAGATGCGATTGTCAGTCCGGCCAACAGCTATGGCTTTATGGATGGTGGAATTGACCTGATGTATCGCAATCATTTCGGAGCAGGGCTTCAAAACCGTCTCCAGACATATCTGAAGGAGCACTTCAATGGGTTTCTCCCGGTTGGACAAGCTATCCTGATTCCAACCTTGAAGGCGGCAATCCCTCATATGATTGTTGCCCCAACC